>DJXS01000109.1:0-31107 GCA_002448395.1 Lachnospiraceae bacterium UBA6998
AAACAAGAGCAGGGGAAGAGGGATTCGAACCCCCATGAACGGTTTTGGAGACCGTGCGCCCTAGTCCGGTTTTGCCCTAGTTTATGGAAAAAAAAGAAAAAGAAGAAAACGCTGTATCCAATTTGTAGCCAATGTGGTCACTTTTTGAGGTAATTTTACTACAAAAAGAGGGAAAAGAAGAAGAGAGAAGAGAGAAAAAAAGAGACCGCTCCCCATTAGGGAAAATTATATTTTTATATAATCTGCGCCTGGTGTACAATGGAAAAAGAGAAAGTAAACGGGGGAGTGATGATGCCATGACAGACGCACAGCAGAGAGAGGCCGCCAGGCAATTCTATTATAGATGGAACGGGAAAGGGAACGAACAGCAGGACGCGCGCTCATACTGGATAGAGTTTTTACAAAACGTGCTCGGGGTGGAGAACGCGACAGAGCGCGTTGTATTTGAAAAGCCGCTGACGGGCAGCAGGGGGACAACAGAAAAGATCGATATCTATATCCCGGAAACGCGCGTCATTATAGAACAAAAGAGCCTTGGCATAGATCTTAGCAAACCCCAGCCCGGGCACGGATACAAGACGCCATATGAGCAGGCGAAAGACTATGACAACTACTTGCCGTATGAGGAGCGGGCGCGCTGGATAGTTCTCTCCAATTTTGCGGAAATTTGGATATATGACAGGAACGACCGGAAGCCGGAACCCGTTAAGTTACAGCTGGAAGAACTGCCCGCGAAGTATCATCTTTTGGATTTTCTGATCAAGCGCGAGGCGAAAGAGGTCACAGAGGAAGTAGAACTGAGCAAAGCAGCGGGAGAATTGGTAGGAAAGATCCGTGACCGCTTTTTGACGCAGTACAATGATCCGTTGGCAAAGAGAACACAAAAGAGCTTGAATATTCTTTGCGTCCGTCTCGTGTTCTGCTTTTATGCAGAGGATGCGGGGCTGTTCGGGGCAAAAGACGCCTTTTCCCGCTATATTTTGCAGTATAAGCCGGGGGACATCCGCGGCAAGCTTGTGGAGCTGTTCCGGGCGCTTGATACACCGATTGGAGAACGGGCGGAAATGTATCTGCCGGAAGAGGTAGAGGCCTTTCCGTATGTAAACGGCGGGCTGTTCTCCGATGAAAATATAGTCATTCCTAAGATCACACAGGAGCTGAAAGACACTCTCGCAGAGGCAGCGAAGTTTGACTGGTCCAAGATAAGCCCCACGATATTTGGAGCCGTCTTCGAGTCAACATTGAACCCGGAAACACGGCGCGCCGGGGGAATGCACTATACCAGTATAGAAAACATTCACAAAGTCATTGATCCGCTGTTCCTGGATGATCTAAGAAAAGAACTGGAAGACATAAAGAAGATTAAGGTCCCGGGAACACAGAAGAAAAAGCTGAAAGAATACCAGAAGAAACTGGCCGGGCTGGTGTTTTTTGATCCGGCGTGCGGTTCAGGGAATTTTCTCACGGAGACATACCTGAGCCTGCGACGGATTGAAAATGAGGTGCTGCGGCTGATAACGGCAGCGGATACCATGGCGGGGCAGCTGTCGTTTGGATTTGAGGAGGGCTCTCCGATACAGGTATCGATACATCAATTTTACGGCATCGAGATAAACGACTTCGCCGTTTCTGTCGCGCAGACTGCTTTATGGATAGCGGAAAGCCAGACGATGAAAGAAACGGAAGACATTGTGCACCAGTCCTTAGACTTCTTCCCGCTTAAAACATACAAGGGGATCACAGAGGGCAACGCGCTGCGGATAGACTGGGCAAAGGCCGTGCCGGTGGAGAGGCTAAGTTATATCATCGGAAACCCGCCGTTTGTGGGGCGCAGATACAGAACGGGAGAACAACAAGAAGACGTATCAAGATTTTTTAAATACAAAGATGTTGACTATGTTGCGTGCTGGTATATGCTCGCTGCAAGGCTTATGAAAGGAACAACAGCGGAAGCGGCATTTGTTTCAACGAACAGTATATGCCAGGGCGAACAAGTCCCGCATATATGGGGCGTGTTATTAAACGACGGAATACACATCAATTTTGCACACAGAACCTTCATATGGGACAGCGAGGCCAACAGCAAAGCGCATGTATATTGCATTATAGTGGGGTTCTCTTATACGGAAAGAAAGAAGAAATATCTGTATGACGGAGAAAGCACAGCCGAAGTTTCAGAAATAAACGGCTATTTAATGCCGGCGCCGAACGTTATTATAACAAACCGGTCAACGCCGCTTTGTGACGTTCCCAGAATGCAAAACGGCAATGTGCCGCTTGACGGGGACGCGCTGAAAGTGGAAGCGGGGGAATATCCGGCCTTTAAAAACTGCAAGTTCATAAAGAGATTAATCGGCGGTTCAGAAATGCTATACAACAAAGACCGTTATGTGTTATGGCTTGTAGGAGCAACGCCGGCAGAAATAAAGGCGGATAAGAAAATAATGGAAAGAGTGGAGAAATGCAGAAAGAACCGACTCGCCATGAAAGACAGATCTTCTCAGAAACTCGCAGAACGTCCGACGGAATTCAGAGACACTAACAACCCGGACCACTTTATTGCCATGCCGATAGTATCGGGAGAGCGCCGCCGTTATATTCCAATGGCATATTATGGGAAAGATACAATTCCAACAAACCAGGTTCAGATTGTACCAGGAGCGACAATATATCATTTTGGCGTTTTAAATTCCAACGTCCACATGTCATGGATGCGGGCAGTCTGCGGCCGCTTGAAAGGCGATTACAGATACAGTAAAGACATTGTATACAATAACTTCCCCTGGCCCGACCCTACGCCGGAACAAAGAAAGAAGATCGAAGACACGGCGCGGGGGATCTTACAGGCGCGGGCCCTGTATCCTGACAGCTCGCTCGCTGATCTGTATGATCCGCTGACAATGCCGCCGGAATTGAGAAAGGCGCACACAGCAAACGACCGAGCCGTTATGCAGGCATACGGAATGCCAATAAAAGAAACGGATGAAGCTGCCTGCGTGGCGTGGCTGATGCGTTTATATCAGGAGATGACAGCGGGGAGAAAATGAGCAGAAAAGAGAGGCCGCCGGCGTAGTGCTGACGGCCTCCTTTAGGGAAGTGATATGATGGCATATCGTGTATATTATACGCTGTTATATACAGGAACGGAAGGACGCGCGGACGTCTTTTTTTTTTTTGCGCAGAATTGATGCGCTTTTTAGAGTGAAGGTGCGTGACGGGGAGAAATTTTCGCACGCGGTGCGAAATTTTCGCACGCGGGGAGATTTTTTCGCACGCGGGGAGAAATTTTCGTACCTGGTGCGAAAAATTCGCTAAAAGAAAAAGAAAAGAAAATAAATATATATAATCTCTTTTTTTTGCGCGCTTTTGCGCGCGTCAAACAGACGAAATGCAGTATCTTGTAATTTTTACAAGATACCTTGTAATTTTTACACGATACCTTGTAATTTTTACAAGGTTTCATGTAATTTTTACAGATAGTATAGTATATAAGAATATATATATATATATATCTTTCGGCGCTTCGCGCGCCTCTGCGTGCTTTATAAGAGATTGGGGGTGAATTATATGTATAATTAATCCGCATGCTATATAGTGCTATACAGGTAGTATAGCCTACGGGCTGCGGGCAATGAGATAAAGGAGTATGTCTTATAGTGCTATACAAGAGGATCTCTGCGTATGTCCCTACGTTCTGGGCAGCGCGTCCCGGCTGCCGGCGGGGCTTTGCCTGTAATGCTCCAAACAGTATATGGGCTGATCCTGGTTGTTAGCACCCGCGCCGCGGTATCATACTTGTGACGATCACAAGGCAAACATAAGTGATACGCTTCTATATAACCCGTCGAAGGGGTTGTATAATATCTATAAAACCACGTCTTCCACTTCGTAAACAATGCCAGTTGAAAAACGTCTGTTCCGTCAAATTCTGACAACGCGAGCAACAAAAAACGGTCACAAAATTGCACATTTTGCACATTTCTATTTGACGTGTCCGGAGCGATGTGCTAGAATATGTATGATGGATAAGGTATAGGGCAGGCACTCAATGCCTTATCCGCTCCTTTCGCTCTGACCCGGCCAGGTAGTCACGTTACTGCCTGGCCCCCTTTTATGGGGTGAAAGATTGAATATTGAATAACATCCAACCCGCGCAGCGCACGCGGCGGATGAACGAAGACCGGAAACGGTCTTTTTTTATTGCATAAAACACAACGGAGGAGTTAATAACATGAGTCGCAATCTTGATATGGACGCATATGGCAGACCCGGCTGGTATCGATCATGGTACAACATGCTGTCACGATGCTACGCGGAATCGCACGAAGCATATCCCAATTATGGCGGCCGTGGAATTACTGTCTGCGATGAATGGCGGCACAACAGCGCAGCGTTCGGAAGATGGGCATTGAGCCACGGCTGGCGGCCAGGCCTCTATCTCGACCGTATAGATAACGACAGAGGTTATTATCCGGAAAACTGCCGCTGGCTGACCCCGGCACAGTCCAACAGAAACAGAAGCTGCTGCCGATACATCACAATCGGAGGCGTAAAAGGAACACTGTCACAATGGGCCGCTTTTGCTGGAATACACCCGTCCACGCTTGCGAGCCGTTTGAACGCGGGCTGGGATGTCCAGAAGGCAGTCAATACGCCGGTCGCTCCGAGAGCATGAGAGGGACGGGAAAATGTATGAATGTTTTCACTGCGGCGAACGCGCCGTCATATGGGACAGCGACTACGATTATGAAGACTACGGCTACGAGGGCGAAGGAATAGTGCATGTTTGTCATTGCACTCACTGCGGGGCTGAGATCCTGTACATGGTCCCATGCGGGGCAAACGAAGAAGAAAGCGAAGAAAACGAATAAGACAGCCTGCGGGCTGTTTTTTTAATGCGGAAGGAACCTGGATGACCTACGAAGAATACATGCCGGAATTAGAACCGATAATCGACAGCGTGTGTCTTAAATTCAGCGGCGCAAAGACGGACCGCGAGGACCTGAAACAAGAGGCCCACCTGGTACTGATCAAATGCCTGGATAAGCTGGAAGCGGCGCCGGGCGATAAGTACAAACCCCTGGCCCGTATGATCATCACAAACCGTTTCCGCGAGATCCTCAGAGAAGAGCACCGCCGCGGACAATGGGCACAGTGTGAACTATCCGATGCCGTCTTATCAATGGACTGCGGGGAAGTTACATCATTCGACGATGAGTATTTTGCGAAGGCGCGCGAAAGGCGCCGGAAATATTACTGGAAGCACCGTGACAGGATCCTGCAGAAAATGCGCGAGCGCCGGGCCGCGAACCTGGAACGCGATAAAGCGTACTCCAAACAGTACTACCAGGACCGCCGCGATGAGATCAACGAGCGCAGCAAACAATACTACCAGGAACACAAAGAGGCGCAGAAAGCGGCGCAGTTAACTCGTTACCACTCCATGGACGAAGAACAGAGAGCGAAGCGGAAAGAATATAACAGGAAATACTACGCGCTGCACAAAGAACAGATATTGGAGCACGCGCGAAAGAAATATCACGACCAGAAAACCGCCGGCGATAAAACCAGTACAGAGGAATGGCTTGAACAGCATCCGGACTATATGCGGGAATGGCGGGAAAACAACCCGGAAAAACAGAGAGAATACGAAGCGCGCCGCTCAGAGGCCAGCAAAGCGCGGAAGCGCGAATATCAGAGGAAATACGCCGAAGCCCACAAAGAAGAATCCAAGGCAAGATATAAAGAGCGCTGGCGGAACATGAGCGAAGAAGAAAAAGAGCGCAGACGGGCATTGGCCCGCGAACGATACAGAATAAGGAAAGCGGAAAGAGAGAAAGAAGAATGTTCGAAAAAGTGAACATGTCACACCCTGACAAAATTGCCGACAGAATAGCGGGCGCAATTGTAGACCTGGCCTATAAGAAAGAAGAAAACCCGCGGATAGCCGTCGAAGTTCTGATCGGTCATGGAGTGTGTACAGTCATGATCGAAACCGG
This sequence comes from Lachnospiraceae bacterium UBA6998, assembly GCA_002448395.1. Lineage (GTDB taxonomy): Bacteria > Bacillota > Clostridia > Lachnospirales > Lachnospiraceae > CAG-791. The sequence goes on from DJXS01000109.1 coordinate 6,000, forward strand.
AACGGATATGGCGGTTTATGAAATTGAGGATATTGTCCACAGAATTGCCGGGGAAAGCATAAGAACACGGATCATAGCAGCGCCGCAGGATGAGCACCTGGCGAAGAACCAGGAGAACATCATCCGTTGCGGAGATAACGGCATATTCAGGGGCGCGCCGGTAACAGCCGAACAGAAGAAACTGGCGCAGATAGCGAAAGAGATATACGCCGAATATCCCTCAGACGGCAAATATCTGATAGATGGAGACCGCCTCACAATATGCCAGAGCATGGCAGAGACAGAAAAGATAAAGAAAGAATACCCGGGCGCGACAGTGAACCCGCTCGGGGACTGGACCGGCGGAACAGACACAGACGCCGGTGCAACGAATAGAAAACTCGGCTCCGATATGGGGGACGGAGTAACGGGCGGCGGACTGCACGGAAAGGACCTCTCGAAGGCGGATGTTTCCGTAAACATATATGCCTTTTTAAAAACCCAGGAGACCGGGCAGCCGGTGGAGCTCTCCTGTTCGATCGGTGATGAGTATGTGGACGGCCTGCCTTATGAGGCGATAGTTAAAGAAGCAAGAAAATACATAGAAAAGATCGGCGGATTTGAAAAGTTCGCCGAATGGGGGCTGATAAGATGAGCCTTGAATTTGTGAACGGCGTCTCCCTGATGCAGGGCGACTGCCTGGAAAGAATGAAAGAGATACCGGACGGGAGCGTTGATATGATCCTGGCGGACTTGCCGTACGGAACGACGGCCTGCGAGTGGGACACGCGTATTCCATTCGAACCCTTATGGGAGCAGTACAAGCGCGTCTGTAAAAGCAATGGCATCATTGTATTGTTCGGCTCCGAACCTTTCTCCACAATGCTTAGAATGTCGAATATTAATGATTACCGTTATGACTGGATATGGGAGAAAATGACGGCCTCCGGCTTTCTTTCTGCAAACAAGATGCCGCTCAAAAAGCACGAGATAATCAGTGTTTTTTATTCTTCGGATTTATTCTATGATACGACGAATTACTTTCAGGAGTCGAAAGACTACCTGATCGGCGAAAAACAGAAGGCAGAAAAGGCCGGCTTCAATATACGCGAAGTTCTCGGGAACTATATGGGTTCTCATTACTTCACACGAAAAACGCAGTTTGCTTTTCCGAAGCTGGAAGACTACAAGAAATTGCAGACGACCGGATTTTTTCAGCGCGAGTATGACGAGGCAAAGCACGAGTATGACGAGGCAAAGCACGAGTATGACGAGGCGAAGCGCGAGTATGACGAGGCTCACGCACTGACGTATAACCCACAAATGACGGAGGGGAAGGAGCATGCTCGGACTCACGGTTCCTGGAAACAATACAACAACAGAACAGTTGCCCCGACTCGTTCGAATATGTATTTTCCTGTATCAATTATCAAATACCCGCAGGAAAAGGACGGACTCCACCCCACACAAAAGCCCGTCGCTCTCCTGGAATACCTGATCAAGACCTATACCAATGAGGGCGAAACGGTCCTGGATAATGTAATGGGAAGCGGTTCAACAGGCGTCGCGGCAGTCAATACCGGCAGAAAGTTCATCGGAATAGAACTGGATAAAAAGTTCTACGAGACGGCAAAGAACAGAATAGAAAAAGCGATAGAAGAAAAGACAGAACCAGCCCCTGAGGCTGTTTTTTAATTCATAGAAATTAAATAGAAAGAGAGGCGGCTGACATGGCCAAAGGCAAAGGGGCCGGCGGTTATGACGGAAGGGCAAACCTAATTCCGATGAACCGCCGAACGGAGATTGAACAAAAACGCATAGCAACAATGGGCGGCAAAGCAAGCGGCGCCGCCAGACGAAAGAAAGCGGACTTCAAGAAAGTCCTAAACCAAATATTAACAATGCAGGTTCCGGACGATGTCATGAGGGAACAGCTCGAAGCCCTCGGACTTGATCCGGATATGCAGACAGCGCTTAACGCGGCGATGGTGAGAGAAGCCCTCGCGGGATCCGTCAAAGCTGCTGAATACGTTGCAAAATACAGCGGACAGGCGGCGACAACCGAACGCGACGACAAGCAGCAGGACGCGCAGACCGACCGCATGAAAGCGGCGGCAGACCTGGACAGGGCGAAAGAAGAAGCCCTGAAAAAGCAGGTCATAAAGGCAGAAGAAGCCGAAGAAGAGAACGACGAAACCGAAGACACCTTCTTAGCTGCCCTTATGGGAACCGCCGGACAGGACTGGGAGACAGAAAGCGGGGAAGAGAATGAAGAAAAAGAGTAAGTTCCGTTTCTCCCCGTTCTCAAAACGACAGCGCCAGTTACTCAATTGGTGGGTGCCTGGAAGCCCGGTCGAACATTACTCCGGCATTATTGCAGACGGCGCTATTCGAAGCGGTAAAACACTATGTATGTGTATATCGTTTGTTATGTGGGCGCTGCATGCACATGACGGCTGCACACTGGGAATGTGCGGAAAAACGATCGGTTCTTTCCGTCGAAACGTGCTGGGACCGATGAAACAGGCATTGCCGGCGCTCGGATATGAGATCACTGACAAGCGCGCCGACAATTTGCTGATAATCAAAAAAGGCAAAAAGAGCGCGGAATTCTATATATTCGGCGGCAGGGACGAACGCAGCCAGGATCTAATTCAAGGAATTACACTTGCCGGAATATTCCTGGATGAAGTTGTTCTGATGCCCCGCTCCTTCGTCGAGCAGGCAATAGGCCGATGCAGTGTCGAAGGCTCCAAAATTTGGATGAACTGTAACCCGGGAAACGCCGGGCACTGGATCAAAAAAGAGTGGATTGACCAGCACAAGGAAAAGCGGATGCTGTATCTCCACTTTACAATGGACGACAACACGAGCCTGTCGAAAGAGATCCGCGACAGATACCGCCGTTTATATGTCGGTACATGGTTCCGCCGTTACATTCTCGGCGAATGGGTGGCAGCGGACGGCCTGATATACGACATGATCGATACCGAGGCCGACACAGTAGACACCGAAAGGATCGCGGAAGAATACCGGAAAAAGAACGGAAAGACATTTTGGAAAAAGACATTCGTCAGCATAGACTACGGTACAAGCAACGCAACGGCGGCGCTGTTGTGGAGCCTGGGCCGTGACAATACATGGTATATACGCCGTGAATACTACCACAGCGGCAGAGACAGCGGAAAGCAGAAAACGGACCGCCAGTATTCGCAAGACATAATCCGATGGCTTGATGATGATCTACTGACACTCGATGTCATCATTGTAGACCCGGCGGCGGCTTCCTTTAAGGTGCAGTTGGAAGAAGACGGCCTCGAAACCGAAGACGCAGACAACGCCGTTCTCGACGGGATCCGGGAAACAAGCTCCGGCCTCGGGAACGGCGAAATAAAGATAGACAAAAACTGCGAGATGTTACTCGAAGAAATATCCGGCTATGTATGGGACTCAACGGCGGCAAAGCACGGCGTCGAGAAGCCCGTAAAAGAAAATGATCACGCATGCGACGCGCTGCGATATGGCTGGATGCATGTGATTGACGGCCTCGAATTGGAGACCGGCACGAACTGGGCCGGCGGCCTGTAATGCCGAAGGTATTAGGGAGATATAGAAAATGGAAAAGAAAATATTCAGATACCCGCGCGGGCGGGAGCTCACAGCGGAAGACCTGGCGAAGTTCATCAGAAAAAATGACGAATACGTTGCCAGAAAATACAGACCGCTCCGGGATGCCTACGAAGGAAAATACAAAATTTTCCGGCAGCCTAAAAAACCGGCATGGAAGCCCGACAACAGACTGGCAGTCAATTTTGCCTCTTACATCGTAGATACGTTTTCGGGATACGTTCAGGGCGTGCCCCAGCAAATCAAGTCGGATGACGCTGCGACGGCACAGAGAGTGACGGACTACAACGACGCAGCGGGAATGATCGAACAGCTTGCGGCAGCGGTTGACTCGATGCTGATATATGGCCGTTCTTACCTGATGGCATACGAAGACGAATTCGGAGACATCGGCATAGCGGCGACAGACCCGGAAGAGTCATTCATAATCTATGACGAAGGGATCAGACAGAGACCGCTCTATTATGTCAGAACCTTTTACGACATTGACCGTAAACGGCATGGAAGCGTATCAGACGGAGAAGGGAACATAAGATACTTCGATTGGGCGGGCGCCATTGAATGGACCGCCGAAGAAAGACACGGCTTCGAGGGCGTTCCAGCGGTGGAGCTGTCGACGGGGATCATCAGAAAAGGCATTTTTGCCGATGTTCTCAATCTGATCGACGCCTTCAACCAGTTATTGAGCGACAAGGCCAATGACATCAGCATGTTCGCCGATGCGTATCTCAAGATCCTCGGCGCCGATATCGACGATAAAAGCCTGAAATGGATAAGGAATAACAGGGTAATCAATCTCAAAGGCCGGAACGCCTCCGACCTCGTGGTGGAGTTCTTAGAGAGGCCCAATGCGGACGGCAGCCAGGAGAACCTGCTGAACCGCCTGTATGAACTGATCTTCGTTACTGCCATGGTGGTGAATATCAGCGACGCCGATTTTACAGCGGCAAGCGGGCAGGCCATGAAGTACAGATTACAGCCCATGACCAATTTGGCCGGAAAGATCAACCGCAGGCTGACAAAGTCTATAAAGCAGCTTTACAAGCTGATATGCAGCAACCCCGCCGGAGATTTGGAAGTAGATGACTGGCAGAAGATCGATGTCAAATACACGCTTAATCTTCCGGCCAACCTGTTAGACGAAGCGCAGACAGCCGGCGCGATGAGCGGAATAACATCACGCAGGACACAGCTGCAAGTAATGTCCGTTGTTTCTGACGTAGACGCAGAACTGGAGCAGATCGAAAAAGAGACCGACCCGTTGGACTACCCGACCGACTACGAGACAGACCGCGGCGGTGGTTCCGGTGAAGGTGGTGAAGGCTGATGGCTGACAGCTATTGGATAAAAAGGCAGCTTGACCTGTTAAAGGCCTTAGAAAAAGACGAAGAAAAGGTAAAGAAAAGACTCGCAAAGCTGTACTTACAGGATGCGCAAGACCTGGAAAGAGAGATTGCGCTGTACTACCAGAGATACGGGAAGGACGGCGTGATCGAGTTCCGGCGCCTGTTAGAAAATGCAGATCCGGCGCAGAAAGAGCAGATTTGGAAGGCCTGGGAGTCGTTCACAGCACAGAACCCGGAATATGCTCACTTAACACCGCAGCGCGAGAATATATATAAACTCAATAGATTAGAAGCGGAACAGGAAAGCATCCGACTGAGAGCAATGGAGAGCGCGGCGCGTGACGAAAAGATCATAACAGCGCATCTCTCCAAGATCTCGGAAAGAACGCGCATCGGAACGAATATCCGTGGCGGCGCCTTTCATAAGACCTTGGCGGAGATTGCAAGCCGTCCGGGCAGAGTTACGGCGGCGGATATGTCCTATTATGCGACAGAATTCGGCGTTCGTGATTATCTCATAACAGACCGCGAGAAAATGGCAAAATACCTGCAAACAGACTTTGCACAGGGAATAGCACGCGGGGACTCTTACAGGACCATGACAAAGGCCCTGAGCGAGAGATTGCAGAAAGTAAGCAGAAAAGATGCCTACGGGATCATCTATACAGAAGGAACACACGTCCACGCAGAAGCGAGCATGGAGGCGATAAAGGCCGATTTTACAGAATACTCTTTTTCAACCTACAACGACGACAAAGTTTGCAAGATTTGCCGCGCATTGGAAGACCACGGCCCTTACAAGATCACGGAAGCTGTCGCGGGCGTCAATTTTCCACCCATGCATCCGTACTGTCGTTGCCGCATAGAACCCCATGTCTCCGATTGGGATAAATGGATGGATGATTATGTTGCCCGTCACAGCGCGACAAAAGAAGAAGCACAGAAAATGGCGGGAGATTTCCAATGAGAAAGATAGTACTGATAACGACAAACAACTGCCCGCGCTGCGGGTACATAAAAAGAACAGTCTTCGACCAGGTAAAAAACGAATGCCCCGGGCAGTGCTACACGGTAAACGGGAGCGCCGCACCGGAATTTGTCAAGCAGTACGGCATAAAAGGCGCGCCGTCCATTTTATTCTTGGAGAACGAGGAAAAGGCCGGTCTTGTATATAAGACCTTTGAGGTTCAGAAAATAATCAGATGGCTTAAAGGAGCGAAATACAATGATTAGAGTGCAGTTATACGAAAACGCCATTGTCGTGGATGGACATGCACGCAGGAACACAAACGGCGCTGCGGAATGCTGCGCGGCCGTTTCTGCGGCGATGCAGACGGCGCTGGCGTACTACGATGTATGCGGATACAGGCGCGACGACATCACAAGCCCCTACCAGGATCACGGCGGGCACATGGTCATTTATACAGACCACATCAAAGGAAATGACAACCGCATGATACTGGCTCTGATAGACATCTTACAGGCACAGGCAGACACATGGCCGGACGATATGAAGATAGAGGTCATGGAAGACACCCGTCCGGACAACTGAAAAAGATAAGAAGAAGCGTCTGAAAACAGGCGCTTTTATTATGGTCCAGACGTGAGAGACCTAAAACCTTACGGTTTGTCCAGACGTGGAGGACTTTAAAAGCTACGGTCACACAAACAGCGCCGACGGGCGGAAAACGGAGAAAGGAAAAAGAAATGAGAATTAGAGAAGTGAAGGACCTGTTAAAAGATCCGATATTCGACAAATACGCCGCTGCGATCTTCGCTGAGGGAGACGGGGACGGCGGTGACGATAACGGAGACAACGGCGACGATGACGGGAACGGCGATGATGACGGCGGGGAAGAAAAGAAATACACCCAGGCCGAAGTTAACAAGATGATCGAAGCCCGCCTGGCCAGAGAGCGCGCAAGGAATAAAGCGCATGAAGACGAGGCCGAAAAACTGGCCCGTATGAGCGAGAGCCAGAAACAGGCGAAAGCGCTGAAAGATCTGCAGGACAGGCTCGACCAAATGGAGGCGAAAGAAGCCCGCTCCAAGATGGCAGCAACTGCAAGGAGAATGCTGCAGGATGAAAGCATCATGGTGGATGACGTGATCATCGATGCCTTAGTAAAAGGGACCGCGGAAGACACGGACACGGCCGTAAAAGCATTTGTGAAGTCCTACAAGGCAGCACTCAAAAAAGAGGCAAAAGAGACCTTCAAAAAGCCGGAGCCCAAGACAGGCGGCGGCGGAACGATGACGAGAGCAGACATTCTCAAAATAACAGACCGCGCCGAGCGCCAGAAGATGATTAAGGCACATCCGGAACTTTTCAGATAATTTTCAGACAATTTTTTTATTTTTTTTCAATTTGAAACACAGATACACAGGAACATAAAAACCAATAAAAATGAGGTAAATAGAAATGAACAAATACGCAGCTTTTATTTTTGATGATAATAACACAATCACAACCGCTGACATCGCTCCGGAGATCTCCGTCGATATGGCATACGGCCTGAAAGACTCAGTCCGCAAACTGCGCGAGGCCCTCGGCGTCACAACGATGCGCAAGATGGACAAGGGCGCAACGATCAAGATCTATAAGACAACTAAGGTCAATGCGCCTGAACAGGTCGCAGAAGGCGAAGTTGTTCCGCTGACTAAATTTCAGCGCAAACTTGCTCAGACTATTGAAGTTGTTCTTAAAAAATATAGAAAGAGCACTTCCGGTGAGTCCATCCAGGCAGACGGCTTCAATAACTCCGTAAACGAGACTGACGCAAAGATGATCGCAGAGATCGGAAAAGAGATCAAGCAGGGCTTTTTCGCTACGATCAATGCCGGAACCGGAACGGCAGCAGCTGGCGCCACACTTCAGGCAGCAGCTAGTCAGCTCTGGGCAGCCATAGAAAACGGATACGAGGATGTAGAAACGGAAGGTTCTACGGTCTTTTTCGTCAATCCGCTGGATGCGGCCGCTTACCTCGGAAGCGCACAGATCACAATCCAGGAGGCATTTGGCCTTCAGTACATTAAAAATTTCCTTGGCATGGGCACGCTGATCATCTCCAAGGAGATCGCACAGGGTAAGCCCGTTGCGACAGTATCCGACAACATCAAGGGCGCTTACATCGCGGCCGACGGAGAACTCGCAGTCTTCGGCTACTCCTTCGACGATACCGGCCTGATCGGGGTGAACCACTCTGTTGCCTCTGACCGCGTTTCTATCGACACGAACGCAGTCTCCGGCGTGAAGTTCTACGTTGAAGATCTGGCGCTTGTTTTCAAGGGCACGATCGGAGCATAAGAGGCCTGACACACAGTAACTAACAGCGGGGCGGCAGAACAGCCGCTCCGTTTTTCATAACAAGAAAGGCGGAAAACAGACATGAAAATAGCAGAGCGAGTTATTCTGCGGCTGAGTGCGGAAAACCCGGACCCGGTCAAAATTGCAGACTATGTCAATATCATCACGGACCGCCTGACATTGAGACTGGGAACGGACACGCTGCCGAAAGCCTTCGAGTCAATTGCCGCGGATGCGACAGTTAAGTTATACCGCCGCGCCATGTTCGAGGGGATCCTGAGTGAAGGCACGGACGGCCTCAAAACCGAGTTTGTCGCTGACATCCTGGCGGAATACGCCGACGAGATCGCCGCCTACAAGGACAGCAAAGCAAAGACAGACGGCGACAGGACCGTTTACTTCTTATAAGGGGGCGGTCAATATGCAGTGGTATGAAGTGGAATTACTCAAAGAAAACAGCACGGCGGACGCACTCAATGACATGCTGGGGAATGGCTCCTATACGCTGACAGGGCGGACAATTGCCCGCGTCTCCCCGTGGACGGTGAATGACATTCAGGCGCTGGGGCGCGAGGTGACAGAAACGGAGATACGGCTGATTATGCCGGTCCATGCGATGGATGATCTGCGTAAAGCGACACATATCCGCTTTGTGAAACACAGGGACTACACCGGCACAATGAAGCTCATTCCCCCGTACAGGGACAACGGCCCGCGATGGATCACAGCGACGGCAAAGGCGGTGAGAACATGAAGATTACTATTACGGGCGCAGAACCGCTTCAAAAGGTCCTGAATGATCTGGAAAACTTCCAAGTTCATCTCGATGCCGTAAGAGCCAAGCAGGTCACGGAGATCTCTAACAGGGCTGCCGCAGCTCTGGGCACACCGGGAGCGACTCCCAGAGACACCGGTGAACTGCGCATAAGTGCGCATGCAGACTACAACGACTTTTCCTTTGGCTATTCCAAGGAATACGCCGGGCATGTTGAGTATGGACACCGTACAAGAAACGGCGGCTTTGTGGAAGGGCAGAAATACCTGGAAACGAACAAAGACATACAGTCTCCGATATACAAGGATGACGCAGGAAAAAGACTGGAAAAGGTACTGAACGGAGGGAAATGAAAATGCTTAGAAGAATGAATTTGACCGACCTTATGGCGGCGATACAAAAGCAGATCAAGGACGGAACAGGCCTTCCTTGTTATGACTCCGTTCCACTCAATGCCGTGAGCCCGTTTTTCTTCATGTCATATGCAGGCTCACAGCCAGCGGACACAAAGACTATGTATGTCGATCGTCACACGGTGGACATCCATGTGATAGCGGATGTTTCCCCGTCAAGCGTTCCGGTCTTTAAGTACATACAGAAGCTCGAAGAGGCGATGACGGAGGACATAACGATCCCGAAGGAGTACAAGCTGGTGAGACAGTCAAGCGGCGGCGTCCGCACAATTCAGAACGACGAGACCGGCGAAAAACACGCGGTGATGTCGTTCACTTTTTTAATCAGTTACGGATGGAAAATAAAAATATAAAGAGAGGTAAATAATATGGATTACAAAGCACTTATTTTTGCAGATCCGGCAACAACTGCCTATGATGGCGGCGAATACTGCGATTTTGATACGGCCGCGGATATTGTCGCCGGTAAGGATATTCTCCTGGGCGTTTGGAATACAGACGGAAGCAAACTGCTCGCGATTTCTGGGCAGCAGGGGCTGACGATCAACAGAAGCGCCGAAACAATTGAAGTCAATTCCAAGTCCACCGAAGGCGGCTGGAAGGACAGCCTGGCGGGCATGAAGGAGTGGAGCATCGACAACGACGGTCTCTGGGTCGCATCCGATGACGCTCACAAAGCACTTGCGACAGCGTTCAAGAACGGAAACCCGGTCTGCGTCAAGGTTTACAACGGTAAGACAAAGAAAGGCCTCTTTGGGGGTCTGGCAGTTATAACAGACTACCCGATTGAGGCTCCCTATGATGACGCAGTGACTTACAGCATCACGCTCCAGGGTAAAGGCGCGCTCGTTGACTTCTCCATTGACCCGCCCACAAGCGACACAATGCCGGCATAATTGGAGACCAATAAAGACAACGACAGCGGGGAGGCAGCAGCTTTCCCGCTTTTTTCTATATATAAGAAGGAGAATTTCCAATGTTCGAATTAGATGGCAAGACATACCGTCTTCACTATACCATTGACCGCCTCAAAATGATCGAGGCCAGGACCGGAAAGAGCGTGGTCGGAGAGTTTGTTCAGAGTAACGGGGCGCTGCCTTTTGCATCCGTAGAAGCTCATTTTTCATATGCCCTGATATGCGACAGCGACAACCCGGATGTATATGTTTCACCCAAGACCGGAATAGAGATTGCTGATAAGTATATGGAGCAGTACGGATATATGGCTGCGTGTGATCTGATTGCTACGCAGTTACAGGCCGACCTGGGTTTTTTATTCCGCCGGAGTTAATACGATACAAGTATTTCCGTACGGCGGGAAAACAGGCGACAGAAGAAGAAAAGAAATACAGCCGGGAAAAGGAACTTGCTTTTTTCATCGTTGAATTCGGCATGTCAAAGAAGGAATACGGCGAACTGACTCCCACAGAACGGGCCTTTGTCTATAAGGCATGGGAAGAAAAGACCGTGCGAGACACTACCTATATAAGGGACGCGGTCATGAACGCCGAATACAACGTCAACAGAAAGAAAGGGAAAAAGTTCAGAAAGCTTTGGAACCCGGTTGGGTCTCTCACACAGACAGAAAAGAGAACATACGAAGATACAAAGAAGAAGATCCTCGAGATAAAAAAAGAGAAACCGACGAACTGGGTAGAGAAAATATACCAGGTCAACGGCTGGAAATTCAAGAAGAAATAAAGAAGGGAGGCCGCAGAAAATATGGCTGATTATGTATTGGGCGTAGAGATTACCGGCGACGCCTCCGGATTACAAAAAGCCGCGGGAGAAGCCAGCAAGGCGCTCGGCGGCGTACAGGATACCGCTTCAAAGACAGGCAGCGGCGCGGCGCAGTCATTCGCGCAGCAGCTGGGCGGCGGTATTAAAGACGCTTCAAAGCAGATCGGAGAGTTCGGAAAGAGTATGACGATCCTGACGGCTCCGATAACAGCTTTTGGCGCAAAGGGGACGCAGTCCTTCCTTGAAGTCGATAAGACAATGCAGCTGGCGAACAAGACCATGGGGAACACCGCAGAACAGGCGGGGATGTTACAGAGCGCCATGGAACAGGCCGCGTCAAACTCCACTTTTGGGATGCAGGATGCAGCGAAAGCCTCTCTCAATTTTGCCCGTGCAGGCCTGAACGCAGAACAGGCAGCAGCAGCACTTGCCCCGGCGATGAACCTGGCAGCGGGAGAAGGTGGAAACCTTGATACCGTTTCAGCAGGTCTTACAGCAACGATCAACGGCTTCGGGGACAGCTTCGAGAATTCCGGACATTATGCCGATGTATTCGCGGCGGCATGTAACAACAGCGCCCTTGATGTGGACGGCCTGGCCTCTTCCATGAATGTGGCAGCGCCCGTTTTTGCCGCAGCAGGTAAAGACGTAGAAGATGCCGCTCTTTATATGGGGGTCATGGCAAACGCCGGATATGACGCCTCAACAGCAGCGAACAGCCTGAAAACAGGCATGGCAAGACTTGCAAAGCCCGCGAAAGAGGCTTCTGATGCGATGAACACATACCTGGGCGGATGGAGCGCATTCAATGAAGACGGGACGATGAAAAGCTCCCTGCAGATACAAAAAGAGCTGCATGACAGTTTCTCGAACCTGTCCGAACAGGAGCAGATGGCGGCGGCTTCCGCGATATTCGGAAAGAACCAGATGGCGCCCTGGCTGGCACTTATAAATACAGCGCCGGACGATGTCAACGCACTCTCTGACAGCCTAAATAACTGCGAGGGCACAACACAGGAAATGGCGGACGCCATGATGGACGGCGCCGGCGGATCCGTCGAAAAACTGAAAAGCTCCCTTGATGTCCTGGGGACAAAATTCGGAGAGATCATCAGCACAGCACTCATTCCAATGGCAGACAATGTGCAGAAGCTTGTCGATTGGTTTCTGTCACTGGACAGCGGAACGCAGCAGCTGATTGGAACCGTCGCGATGATCATAGCTGTAATCGGACCTCTGGCGATAACGATCGGACTTGTCGGCGGAGCGATCGGGAACCTGATCACGATATTCGGCGCAATTTCCGCGCCGGTCCTTGTTGTGATCGGAGTGATAACACTTCTGGTCGGTGCTTTCATATATTTGTGGAGCACAAACGAAGAATTCCGAACGCGAGTCATGGAGATCTGGAATACGCTCGTTGCTTCCTTCATGGAGTACTTTGCGCAGATTAAAGAGATACTGAACGGAATGGGGATCAACGCGCAGAGCTTACAGGCGATATGGGAGCTCGTATGGGAGGCAATAAGCAGAGCCCTTCTCGTGGCGTTCGATCTTATACAGGGAACAATCAGTTTTGCTCTTGATTATATCATGGGCCTTTTCCACATTTTCCATGGACTCCTGACGGGAGACTGGGACGAGATGTGGGATGGTATCAAACAGATACTGAGCGGGGCATGGGACTTTATAAAAGCCCTGTTCCACGCGGGATGCGATGCGCTCGGTATAGATGCCGGAGCCCTGAAAGAAGACATTAAAGAGAAGTTCACGGAAGTAAAAGAGAAAGTGATCGAGAAAGTCACACAGCTCAAAGAGCGGGCCATAGAAATATGGGAAAACCTCAAAGAGAGCGTCGGCGATAAAGTCGGAGACATTAAGGACACCATCGAAGAAGGCTTCAATGATGCCGTCGAATTTATCACTTCTCTTCCCGGCCAGGCATACGACTGGGGCGCTGACATAATAGAAAATATTGCAGACGGCATATGGGGCGCCATTGGAAGCGTAACAAGCGCTGTTTCATCCGTGGCAGATACAATCTGGTCATATCTGCACTTCTCCGAGCCTGAGATCGGACCGTTGTCGGATTTTCATACGTGGATGCCGGACCTCATGAGCGGTCTGGCGGACGGGATGAAGCACAACATGCCCACACTGAAAGCCGGCGTTGACCTTGTGGCCAACACAATGAGCGGCATTATACCGGGCACAGGGACCGCAGGCAGATACGACGGCGGAGACAACGGCGGCACACACAACAACTGGGGCGGCGTGAACATCGTAGTGAACGCGGCCGAAGGACAGGACGAAGAGGCTGTGGCGGATGCCGTCATGCGCCGTATGTTGGATCTTGTCGCGGCGGAGGTATAAGAAAAATGATTATATACAACGGAAAGAATTTAGAAGATTTTGGCGTCGAAGCAATCGGGCGGGGGAGATACGGCTCCCCGGCCCGTGATATTGAACAAGTACATGTTCCGGGCCTTAACGGAGATCTTCTGTTTGACAGCGGGGGTTTCCTTAACGCAAACATCGAATATCCAGACTGCTGCATTGATCATGATTTTCCCACGAACTTTGCAGCGCTGCGGACATTTCTGCTGGCAGATCCCGGATACCACAGGCTGGAGGACTCATACGCATCGGATGAATTCAGGATGGCAGAATTCAGAGGCCCGCTTACGCCAGATGTTCACACAGGGCGCGGCAACAGGAGCGGGACTTTCACGCTGTCATTTAACGCAACCCCGCAAAGATACCTGAAAGAAGGCGGGGAAGAAAGAGAGATAAAAGACCAGGAAATTATAGAAAACAAGTGGATGCCCGCAAACCCCATTTTCAGGATCATACCTGGAGCGAATAAGACAGTGAACATCGCTGTATTGTCGCCCGGATGGGAATCGTATCGGTACGGTCGTATATCAGTAACGGACAGCACGGGTTCGGATACGATGATATACGAGATTGACATGATACGCGGGACGGCGATCAGATGGGAGGAAGCAACAAGCTATACAAGATATAACGCAGCGTCCTCCGTCACTGGCAATATTCTGAAGATACCGTCCGGGAAATACAAGTGGAGCATTACCGGGACCGGGCAGGTGTTTGTCAAGCCGATGTTTTGGAGGATATAAGAGAATGGTTCCTATTTTATATGAAAGCACAGTCAGGGACATACCGAGAGAAAAGAAAGACGACACCTTCAACCGGATAAACTGGGGGCTCGGACTGATCAAGGATGCTAAAAGCGCTGTTGTAACAGAGGAACTCGGCGGGGATTTTACCGCGGAGGTTGTTCTCCCTGTATCCTCGCAGGTATATCCAGAATTACAGGTAGACAGGATTATCGGCCTATGGTGTCCCTATAAAACATACTACCGCACGCTTGAAGGCGAGCACAGCAAGAACGAGGGAGGCAGACAGCCCTTTCGAATTGTTTCTATCTCTAAACCAATGCGCGGAATGGTCACAGTTAAATGCGAACACGTATCAGCACAGACTAAGCGTATAGTCATACTCCCACGCCTGCAGGGGCCGGTACAGTATCATTATGAGTATTTTAACGACCTGGAAAGGGTTGGCAAGCTGCCTTTTATAGTGGATCTTTCCGAAATTAAGCAGGACAGCCGGTATATAGATGATCTTGTGCCGAAACCCAGGGTTCCGGTATCAATGCGGGATTATCTGCAAGGCAAAGAGGGCTCAATCACGGACATGCATGGCGTTGACTGGATTTACAACGGCTGGGACATTACAGCCGTAAAACAGCGCGGGGAAACGGCGAACCTTAAAATAATGTACGGCGTCAACATGCGGGACCTCAATCAGGAGGAAGAGATCCGGAATGTCAGAACGGCCATGTATCCGTACTGGGTGAAGGAGGACAACGGTGTAAGGACATATGTGGCGCCGTATCAGCGTGATTATGTCAGATGCAAATATGCCGATAATTATGCATACGACCGGATTGAAATATGGGACTGCACGCAGGAGTTTGAAACGGCGCCGACAGTGCAGCAGCTTAAAGATTGGGCAGCGGATTATATGGAGCGCAACGACTGGGGCGTTCCTAATGTGAGCATTACCGTTGACCTGGTGACACAGGCCGGAAGCCTGGGATTTAACGCGGATGCGATCAAAACGCCGGACATAACGGCGGACCAGGAATTATATCTCGGAGACAAAGTCGAAGTTATATTTGAAAGGTTGGGCATAAATACAACTGCACGAGTCAAGAAATACGAATTCGACAGCTTACGAGAAAGATACAAAAAAGTGGAAATTGGAACGATTAAGCCGTCGATAACTAAGTCATTGGCGGCCGTATTTAAAAAGACGGGGGTTAAAATACGATGATATATGAGATACCAATTATACCGGGCAAGATCCCTCCAGTGATCCCCTGCAGTCAGGGAGATGTCAATCGCAAGGTCACATTGCAGATTACCGGTGACACAATCCCGGAAAGCGCGCGCGCATATATCAAGGGAATAAGGCCGGACGGAGCTGCCGTCGAGCAGGGCGTAACGTATGGGACAGGATACAGCGTCGGAATGATCGTCTGGCAGGTGGATAAACTGTTTGCGGAGATTGACGGCGATGTCATATGCGAAGTTTATCTCGAATACGGCACGGAGCTCATCGGGACACAGAATTTTATCCTGCGCGTAGAAAAAGCGGCGTTCGACCCGAACGCTCCCACTCCGTGGTCTAGCGTCACCATCCGAGAGCCCGGGACCTATAACGTCAGGCCCTATGGCGAGGTTATCGTCGATATGGAGGCAGGCCCACAGCCGGAGGGCACGATTGAGATAAAAGAGAACGGAACACACGACGTGGCGGCCTACGCGGCCGCCTCCGTTAATGTCCCGCAGCGAGAAGAACCAAGCGGGGTAAAAGATATCACGGTGAACGGAGACTACGATGTATCCGAATACGCCGGCGCCCATGTGGCGGTTGAAGGCGGGATTACTCCGACAGGATCCGTGACGATCACGGAGAACGGCACGCATTCTGTAACAGAATACAGCGAGGCCGTCGTTGACGTTCATCCGAGCAGCGGAACAAAAACGATCACAGCGAACGGAGAGTATGACGTTGAGGACTTTTCTGCGGCCAGCGTGGATGTCCATCCGACCGGAAAGACCCTCATCATGTCTAACGGGCTGCATAATGTAAGAGACGTCGCAGAGGCAGAGGTGTCCGTCCCCAGCGGTGTTAACTGGTGCGTAACACCGGAAGACTTCGGCGCGGTCGGGGACGGGATCACGGATGACACCGTCGCATTCCAGCAGGCCGTGGACACGGGAAAGACAGTCGTATGCTCCGGCAAATACCTCATTGACGGAATATCCGCGCAAGATGTGGATATTCTTATGATGCAAAAGGCAGAAATTATAAGGAAATACCTCGCGAATGATCCTTTTATAAATATTAACCCTAACCGGGCGAGCGGTGGGTACATCACTAAAAAGTCCTACATTCGCGGTGGGAAGGTAAATGCGCATGACGCCTCCATTGCCATTGCAGTGAATGGCAGCGAGCAATTCATTTTAGAGTCGACGGAAGTCTCGCAGTGTCATATTGGTCTTTATCTGGGGTATCCGGGGAACGGCTCGCCGATATATAACATCGAGTCCAGGATAGACAAAGTCAAGTTTGTTAACAACCTGTCAATATCAGACCATGCACCAGCAGAATACATCGACTCCATTGCCATATACGACGCCGGGACGGACTCGCAGTTTAGCAATATCATCATGGAGAATTTCCACTGGGGAATGCGTGTGGGCGGCAATGCCGAAATTAATAACAGTCATCACTGGATTTCACGTGCAGAAATTTTTGACGGCTCCGTGACATTCCGCGTGGATGAAAGCATCGCCGGATTTTTTACCGACTGCTGTGCTGACTCCATTGAAGCGGCTTTCTCCGTGGCGCCTTACAGCCGGTGTATGGTCAAGGGCATGTCGCAGGTCCGTAACGGCCTGATGCCGGAAAAGACAACGATGTATTATCTTACGGCGGATGACGGAGAGGACCTGGCAGACGCAGCCAAGACGCTCTGGTTTTTCTCGTACGGCAGCGCGCATAGAGGACATCCGAGCGTTCCGACAGTATTTTACGAGGTCTCCGACAATGTTTACAACCGCTACCTGTCACAGGGACCGGCGTATGACAACCGCCTGGTCTTAGAGGGTGCGGCTATATCCAACATGACGGAGGGCGGCCGCCGGAATATTATCCCTTACGGATACCAGGCACTCGGGGCGCTTAAAAACTTTATGGGCACCGTCGATGCTAACCTGTACAGCTTCGATTTCGATGACATAACGGAGAACGGCGCATATACAGCGCAAATGGCGACAGCAACAAACGGCCCGGGGATCAATACCGGCATCAGTAACTTGATAGTATCAGGATATTCGACCGGAAAAATGCAGCTGCTGGTCAACAACAAAGAGGGCATATATTACCGCTTTTATAATGGCAGCTGGCAGCCGTGGAGGCGCCTGGCGGATGTCATCGCCGGCAAGGTCCCGGCGATATACAATTTCTCCGGGGACAGCACCAAGGCATATCTCACTGGATGCGATATCAATAGTCTCACGTCCCCGGGAATGTATGGAATCCAGACAAGCACCGCGAGCAATAAGCCCGCGGCGGTCACAAGTGGAACACTCAATGTGTGGGTCGGAGGCGTATGTGACGAGACCACGCCTATTATGTCACTTGTACAGGCGGCATTCACTAAGGACAGCTTATTTGTAAGAGCCCGCTCTCAGAACAGCGGCGGCGCATGGGTATGGACAGCATGGACACAGATTGGAGGGGCTCCGGACCTCGGGGTGCTGGCAAACTTCCAGGGCTCACAAGCGAAGTCTTGGAAAGACACAGATTTAAATTCACTCAAAGATCCCGGAATGTTCGCATTTAATCCGTCTTCTTCCGCTGTTCTTAACAAGCCGTCCGGATTATCAGGCACAAAGGCCAATGTATGGATTGGCGGCACGCCCAACAGTAAGAGCCAGTTAATTCTAAACGAGGGCGGGCTGTTTTTGAGATTCTACGCGGCAAACACCAACACATGGACGGAATGGACAAAGCTGACGGCGTAAAAAGAAAAAAGAAGAGAAAACACAGGGAAGACTTTTTGCCTTCCCTTTTTTAATATTTTCATTTCCTAACAAAGGAAAATAGAAAGAGAGGGCAAACGAAGTGATAAAGACCGAAAAATACAAAGAAGGCCTCGTAAGAACATACTCAGATGAGGGGTACAAGATCAAACAGGACGGCACAGGAATTGTATACGATGAGGCGATCGACCCGGAAAACAGCGGCAGGACATACACGGAAACGACAGAGCCGGCCGAAGATATGACGGCGGAGCGTCTTCTGAACATCATAACGGGAGGTGCTGAATGATGATCACTATAAAACAGGCACGCGCGATGCGGGCAATAATAGAGGCAAACAGTAAGACAGCGACAGACGAACAGGCAGCGGAAGCGCCGTTCATTCTCCCTGCATGGAACGGAGACGGCGTTCAGTACGAGACCGGCGACAGGGTGCAGTATGACGGCAAGGCTTACAAGGTCTTGCAGACACACACTTCACAGACGGCATGGGATCCCGTTTCTGCTGTTTCCCTGTTTGCAGAGATCCTTATACCGGATCCGGAGACAATACCAGAGTGGAAGCAGCCGGAAAGCACTAACCCGTATATGCGGGGCGACAAAGTCAGACACAACGGGAAAGTGTGGATTTCCGATGTTGATAACAATGTATGGGAGCCCGGCGTTTACGGCTGGACGGAAACGGAGGGCTGAGCGATGGAGCATATAACGGAGGTTATCTTGGCAATATTTGCGAGCACTGGCTTCTGGGCATGCGTGCAGGCGATAATCTTGAAACGCATGGACCGCCGCAGCGCGGAAAGGGCGGCTCTGCTCGGTCTCTTACACGAAAAGCTGGTGGACCAGTGCGAGGCATATCTTAATAAGGGCTATATCTCAGAGGGACAGTACAGAGACCTTGATGAGTATATTTATAAGCCGTACCGGGAGCTCGGAGGCAATGGGACCGGGCAGGCGTACATGGAGCGTGTTCAAGAGCTGATTTTCAACAGAAAAGAAAGGGAAAAGAAATGAACAAAAAAGAGACCACAAAAGAGATGATTATTAGAAAGCTGACATCGAGAAAGCTCTGGGCGGCGATTTGTTCCTTTGTCGTACTGATTATGACGGCGCGCGGGTTTTCCGATGCACAGGCGGCACAGGCATCCGCGATCATAATGGCGGGCGCTGTTGTCCTGGGGTATATTCTCGCAGAAGGCCTGACAGATAAAGCAGGAGCGGAAGCAGGAAAAGAGGAAGAAGAAAAAGAGTATTCCACATCCGCCATTGGCTTTATGGCGGACACGTTCGAAGACGACGGAAAATAAAGAGAGAAAAAGAGAGAGGGAGGCGCTTTCAGGCGCCTCTCCCTTATTATAGACCAACACATATATATAATTATTGATTATATACAGGAGGTTATAAATGACTAACAAATACAACAGACTCCGTGTTTTATATACGCCCGGCGAGACCGTGGCAATAGCACCGCAGGCATACGCCCACAACTCCGGGCAGATACTGGATATATACGGACTGCCTTGTGATGATCAGGCCGTCAAGGTCAGCTTTGCAGCTGAGGGAGATACAGAGGCCGTTCCCGTTGTTGCGACGGTAACAGGCGGCGTTCTTTCCGTCCCTATTCCTGACAGTGTTCTCGCAGGAAGCGGCAGAAATTAC
Source organism: Lachnospiraceae bacterium UBA6998 (assembly GCA_002448395.1). Taxonomy (GTDB): domain Bacteria; phylum Bacillota; class Clostridia; order Lachnospirales; family Lachnospiraceae; genus CAG-791. The sequence goes on from DJXS01000109.1 coordinate 25,988, forward strand.
AAGGCGCGCGCTTTTTTCCACATTATCGAGACAAACGCCGTAACGACTTTGTATACGGTGATCATACCAGTGATTGACGAGCCGGAAATGGCGGACGAAGAGCCAACCCCGTCACAGCAGGGCGAGATTGACGCTCTCATCACAGCAATGAACACAGCAGCAGGAAGAGCAGAAGAAGCAGCAGAAAAGGCGGAGGCAATACAGGACCTGGACGCGCGCGCGGTGACGCTGGAAGCAGGAGAAGCGGCGACAGTTACAAAAGAGGTCGGAGAGACGGGCGATATAACGCTTGTCTTTGGACTGCCTCGCGGCGAAGCAGGGCCGGCCGGGCCGGCCGGAATGCCCGGAACGCCAGGGCCACAGGGTATTCAGGGACCGGCGGGGGATCCGATAACAATTGAGTCCTATCATCACGCTGGAACTCAGACATATGTGTATTTTTCGGACGGCACTGAACTGGCAATACCGGACGGGCAGCCAGGATCACAAGGGCCGGCAGGACCCGCGGGGAACCCGGGGGAGTCGATCACAATTACATCCGCGGAGCACAACGATGAAACTGGTATAACAGCAATAGTCTTTTCCGATGACACTAAAATTGAGATCCCGGACGGGGCCCAGGGGCCGGCGGGGAAAGACGCGCCTGGCTATTTTACAGTCACACCTGTACAGACAATGGATGTGATCTTGGAATTGTCAAACCCGGGGGCTGTATGGACAAATACTGCCGGTAACAGTTACTCTATTGGCTCTTTAGACGATTATGTGATGGATGCTGACGGAGCCCAGGATAATGTGACTTTTTCGCGCTACAAGGACGACGACCTCGGAGCCTACTATTACACAGCGACGTCTGACACATTAGGGATCACGGTCAAATATTATTACGGCGGCAACTACAAGAAGCATAGTAGTGTCACGTTTACAAACCCGCCAGCTCTTTTCCGCTTGTTGGAAAAGACGGGCGAAGCCGAAACGGGAGAAACAACGGGCGGCGTTGTAGACCTGGCGGACGGATACACGGCCGGCGAAAGCCTCAGAGGGCCGCAGGGGCCGGCGGGCAGTGATTATGTCCTCATAGCGCAGGACAAACAGGACATTGCGGCAGCGGCGGCGGCGCTCCTGGAAAACGGCGACAGCCTCAGCTATTAAGGGGGTGATAATATGGCAGACAAAGTGTATGTAACAAAGGACAAACTCACGGCAGTTGCGGATGCGATCAGGACAAAGGGCGGGACTTCCGCCTCCCTTACACTTGATCAGATGCCGGCGGCAGTGCAAGCGATACCGAGCGGCGGCGGCGAGGACCTTCTACAGCACAGGATCAGCGGAGACGTAAATTATCAGTACGAAAATAATAAGATCACAGCCATAAAGAATTACGCATTCAAGGATGACGATCGTTTAAACCACATGTCATTCCCAAAAGTGACATTCATCGGAGACGAGGCCTTTCGCAATACAACAGGGTTTAACGACGAGCCAGTAATATTCCCGGAGTTAACAACACTCAATCCCGGGGCTTTTCAAAGCTCGTATATCACGGGGTTTACCGCGCCGAAAATACAGTACGCCCATGAAAATGGCCTCTCTGGATCTTCTGTCCGAATAATCGATCTCGGACGCGAAGACAGGACAGACGCAATTTATATCGGGAGCGGGTTTTTTGCCTATTCACAGGTACGGACGATCATTATACGTAATAACGCAGTGGCGACATTAAAGTCGTGGTGTTTTTGCTCATACCTCGAAAATATATACGTGCCAGACGATTTGGTCGCAGAATATAAGGAAGCTACGAACTGGAGTTCGTATGCTGATAAATTCAAACCGTTGAGCGAATACACAGCATAATAGCAAGTAAATAACGATCAAACACGGAGCGCCGGAAACGGCGCTCTTTTGAATTGTATAGAAAAATATAGATTTGTATTGATTTGTGTAGACGGTTCCGGCGTCAGCCTGAGCTTTCTTTTCTTATATATAAAGGAGAAAAACATGAACATAATCAAGAATACAAACTTCACACCCGGAAGGAACTGCGGAAACAGAACAGAGAAAGTGCAGTATATAGTTATTCATTACACAGGATCCGAGGGAACGGCCGCGAATAATGTTTCCTATTTTAATGGAGGAAACCGCGGCGCGAGCGCTCATTACTTTGTTGACCGGTCCGGAGAGATCCGGGAGTATTGTGACCCGGCGAAGTACTATGCATGGCACTGCGGGGGACCGATTGAGAGCGCCTTCCATCCAATGTACGGCAAATGCACAAACCGCAACTCTATCGGTATTGAGATATGCACGCACTATAACGGCTCAAACTGGGAATTTACGACAGCGGCGGTCAATGCAGCGGTTGAGCTGACGAAATATCTTATGGGCAAGTTCGGGGTTCCGGCCGACAGAGTTTGTACTCACTATATGGTAACGGGTAAGTTTTGTCCCCGTGTTCCGGGCTGGGGTGCTGTCGGAGGCGATGCAGAATGGAAGAAATTCAAAGCCCGTCTTACCGGCGCCGTTGTTACCATTTCTCTCAGCAATGGAGACCAGGGCGAAGACGTCAAGAAAATGCAGCAGATGCTCATTGCCTGCGGATATGACTGCGGATCATGGGGCGCCGATGGATCCTTCGGAAATGCTACGGAAAGCGCGCTGGAAAGAATGCAGAAAGAAAATGGACTGAGTGTTGACGGGGTTTACGGCCCTAAGAGCCGCGCAAAGCTTGAAGCCCTGTACAAGGAAAAAGAAGAGAAAAAGAAAAGAGAAGAGCAGGAAAAGGCAGCACAGGCAGCACAGCCTGTAACGACTAACGGGAAAGAGATCAACATATTTTATCCCGGATATACACGGAATGACAGCCCGGACGACAGACAGGGCGCCGGATGTGTATGGCATGACCAGGACGGGCACGCCATCGTGATAGATGCATATGAAAAGGGCAGCGCGGCTGCAAAAAAGCTGGTCCAGTATCTCGTGGATAATAAATTGTATACAATTGATTTTGTTGGTACTCATGCGCATCCGGATCACCTGGGCGGCGGTTTCCGTATTTTAGAGGACAGCCGCATAAAGATACAGAATGTGTATGTTTATGATCCGAATTCTCTTAAACTGGCCGGAGATGGGACACGGAACGGACGCAGCGCGGCAGAAGATAAGGCGTATCTGATCAAGTTTATCAACACCGCAAAGAACAAGGGCGCGCAGGTCCATTATGTGGAGACCGGCGACACGATCAAGTGCGGAGAGATTGAGTTCTCTGTATACCGTAACCAGCCGGCGCACTGGTCGGAATACGATACCGGCGAAGCGTGGGCCTATCTCAACGACGGCTCCATCTGCTTATACAGCCGCCAGTCATACTATATCACGACAGGCGACGCGGACGGCTCGCAGTTTGTAGAAAAGTACGATTTGATCGTCAAGGGCTGCGAAGTCGGACACCACGGGAACAACGGCAATAGAACATCTGCACGTATCTACGTGGCGCATGGCTGCATATTTGCCATTCAGTGCAACAACGAACAGGGGCAGCCGGGATCTTGTGAATTTACCAGATACGGCAGCGGCCGCATGAGGGAAGCGGGCGTTCCGGTGTGGCAGCTTACGGGCGATATATACGGCGTCATTAAGGCCGGAAAGATCACATGGACACAGGGAGACAAGAGTACATCCTGGGCGGTTCCTTATGGGGCGCAGCTGTACAGAGTGCGCAAGACATGGGCAGATTCCAAGACGCAGAAAGGCGCCTATAATGTCCTGGCGAATGCTAAGGCCGAAGCCGACAAATGTGGCGGCGATTATGCTGTTTATGATTGGACTGGCAAAGAGGTATACAGGCCAGGAAAGAAGACTGATGATAAGACGGAACCGGCAAAAGGACAAACTCCGCAGGAAGCATTTATCTCGAAGGTCGGACCAATGGCAAAGGCCGATATGGCGAAAACCGGCATATGCGCGGCGGTAACACTGGCACAGGCCATTCTCGAAAGCGGCTGGGGAAAGTCAGAGCTCGCGACAGGCGCGAACAACTTATTCGGCATGAAAAATAGTTTGTCGGGGAATACATGGCCGGGATCAACATGGGACGGCAGAGTTTACAGCAAACAGACGAAAGAGGTCTACGCCTCCGGCCCGGCGACAGTACAGGCAGATTTCCGCGCATACAAGGACTGGCAGGCCTCCGTCAATGATCACAGTGCATATCTTGCCGGGGCGAAGAACGGAAGCGCGCTGCGATACAAGGACCTGGTCGGAGAGACCGACTACCGCAAGGCCGCGACAATCATCAAGGACGGACATTATGCAACGGCTCCGGATTATGTGGAGAAGATCTGCCGCATCGTCGAGCAGTATGACCTGACAAAATGGAACACAGCTTTTAATAAGAAGGAAGAGACGCAGAAAACAGACACGAAGCCGGCGGAACAGAAACCAGCGGGAGACGGCCTTTACAGAGTCCGCAAGAGCTGGGATGATGTTTCCAGCCAGAAAGGCGCATACAGGATCTTCGAAAATGCGCGACTCAAAGCGGATGAATGCGGCCTGACAGTATACGACAGCACCGGAAAAGCAGTATATACCGGCAAACAGGCAGCGCCGGCGGTTCCGTTCTTGGTTAAGGTCAAGACCGGCATGAACATACGCAAAGGACCGGGCACGAACTACCCGGCATACAGAGATTGCCCTGTCGGAATATATACCATTGTCAAGACAGACGGTGACTGGGGCGAATTGAAGGCCGGCGGCTGGATTTATATTGCACAGCCGCGATGGGTCGAGCGTGTATGATTGATGACTATCTAACCGTGCACGGATTTAGTCAACATATAGGGAGGCGGGGGATCCTGCCTCCTTCTTTTTTTTGTTCTCTTTTTTTCCCGCGGGGAATGTAACAGTTATCCAGTAACGAAGGAAAGGCGCGGCGCAACGTGTATATGTAACATTTACCAAGTAACGGGCGGAGGCCGGGGCGCGCGGATGTGTAACGTTTACCTAGTAACGGAAAGGCGGGGCGGTGCGAAATTTTCTCCCCAGGGGAGATTTTTTCTCCCCACGTGCGAAATTTTCTCCCCTGGTGCGAAAAAATCGCTAAAAGAAAAGAAAAGAAAAGAAAA
>DJXS01000109.1:31193-55289 GCA_002448395.1 Lachnospiraceae bacterium UBA6998
AAAAGAAAAGAAAAGAAAAGAAAATAAATATATATATAGTTTTCTTTTAGGCGCATTGAGCGCCTTTTCTTTTTGTTCTTTTCTCGTGGTCCTGGGGCCATTGCCTTGCGTGCTTTATTTGAGATTGGGGGTGCATTATACATATAATTAATCCGCATGCTATATAGTGCTATACAAGTAGTATGGCCTGCAGGCAGTTGGCAATGAGATAAGGGAGTATGTCTTATAGTACTATATAAGGAGATCTCTGCGTTTGTCTCAGCGTTCTGGCAGCACGTGCCGGCTGCCGGCGTGGTCCCTCGTATAATGCTCCAACAGTATATGGGGCTGATCCTGGTTGTTAGCACCGCGCCGCGGTATCTCACTTGTATTGATCACAAGGCATGCATAAGTGATACGCTTCTATATAACCCGACACGAAAAAAGACGCCGGGCGTCAATTCCCAGCGTCCTTAGTTCCAGCGTCCTTTACTGTCAGCCTGTCAGGCTCTCCCCGTGCAATCGCAAGCAGCGCCTTGCACAGATCATCATTCCCGGAAACCGCGCATATCAGCTCCCTCTCTGCGTCAGACCTCGCAAGGAGCGCAGCCGGCGGGACATCCAACACAGCCGCCATTTGCATAATCTTATCAACAGACGGAGAAGCGCTGCCCCGGCTGTATCCCGACATTGTGGCCTTTGTAACCCCAACCTCGACCGCGAGCTCTTTCTGTCTTATGCCGCGCGCCTTTAAAACTGCATTCAAATTATCACAAAACATAATATCACCTCTTTTCTGTCATACTTATCTTCTATATTGATTATAAAAAAACTTAACACAAAACGCAAACAGAAAAATGCAAAAACAAGCACTTCACAAAATGTTCACACTTATTTTTCCCTTTATTTACTGCACAAAATTCAAAATTATGATAATATAAGATCATCGAAACAGGCAGAAGATCATAAAAAATAATTCGAAAAAAATTCAAAAAAATTATAATTTATAGTTGACATTAATTCGGACCTATAATATAATAAGTACAGAAACAAAGAGGAACAAGAACGAACAACTGAATAGCCGGCGACGCGAAAGCGACCCGGATAGGGATAGACCTCACAGGAAAACGGGGATCCCGAATAAGCAACAAAAAAGAGGACAATTTAGCCGATACGAGATAAGAACCCCGGAAAACCGGGGATAAAAGGAAGATAAGGCGGCGAAAGAAGAAAGATCAGACCTGGGGACAGCACGCAGGAAGCGGAGACTGTACGGCGAAGATCTTACAACGGACGCCAAACCAGGACCATTCAGGGACTGGGAGTGATACGAAAGTACACTCCCGGTCCTTTTTTTATTATCTCAAGCGGCATAACAAAGCGGGAAAGCAAGCCGGAAACGGCAGAAGAAAGAGGATCAATAGCAGCCGGCAAGCGCCGGCCCCTTGCCAAGACCCGGAAACGGCGAGCGATGGAAAAAAGTAGGAACAAGAAAAACGAGGATTTCTCTCACACTAGACACAAAGAACACACAGGACCGCACAAGACACGAAACGGACAGCGGCATAAACCGGGTGCAATCCCCGGGCGGTCTGTTAGCCCGACAGAGGGCGCGAAAGGAGAACAAATATGAGAGATAACACGATTTACAAGGAGATCATCAGAGGACAGATCATAGACAGCTGCGAGACGACGCTGTCAGGGATATTAACGCTGGACGGGATCAGATATGAAGATCTCGCGGTCAACAGGAGAAGAGTGATCGTATGCCAGGGCGTCAATGACGTCGAGTTCACCGCATCCGGTTATATCCACCTGACAGACCCCATATATATAGCGGTCGAGATCGAGGGCAGCGTAGACAGACACGGAGTACACATAGGACGGATCAAGGATACTTACCGCGATATGACGATATGGGGCAAAGATGAGGACGGCAAACGCTGGACGCCCAAGGATTACCTGATAGCCCGCCTGTGCGAATGATGATCGCAGAAAGAAGCGCTCGGTCCTGGCTGACGGCTGATGCCGCGGCTGGGGACGCAGACAGACACACAGCCGGCCCGGGTGTCACAGCCCGGATCGGTACTCGCCACATTAAAAATACCGGAAAAAACTTCAATTTATACAGAGTGGCAGAATTACAACAAAAAACAGAGAGAAAGGAACAGACAGATATGAGAAGAGAAGAGAAACGCGAAAAGATGTATTTCTTGCAGATGTCTTCAAAATTTTTTGATGAGATCGCAGTAAAGCGCCTGGTGTTGACCGGCGGAAACGATGCACTGGTGATCTACCTGCGCATCTGGTGCAAGTCACTCGAAACCGGCGGAGTGATCGAATTGACGGGCATGGGAATGGAGCCCGCCGAAGAGATCGCGCTGATGATAGACTGCCCGGCAGTCCCCCAGGTCGCGAGCGTGCTGACAATGTGCCAGGCATACGGCCTTATCACAGTCGGAGAAGGCGACAGCGGGAAGATCATTAACTTCTCCCTGACGGAAGACTACACCAGGGCATGGACGCGCGAAGCAATTATGAGGCGCAACGACAAGACCAACAGGATCGAAGCCACAGAGGAGCCGGCAATGATCGAAGCGAAGGAAGAACCGGAAGAGACCGAAGAAGAGCGCAAGAAGCGCGAGAAGAAAGAGGCGGCCAAGCGCAAGAAAGCCGAAGAAAAGGCGCGAATTGATGAGTTCTTCGAACGGCTCTGGGCGGCATATATACCGGGGCACAAGGACGATAAAAACGCGGTTAAAGCGGCCCGCCGAAAAGAGCTTTATGAGATCGGCGAAGAGAAATGCCTGCAGGCGCTGGAAGCATACGAGCAGTGCGATAGAGTCCGAAAAGGATTTGTTTTGAAAGCATCAAAGTTCTGGAACTACGAAATCAGCAACATATTAGACACAATGCAGGCAACACAGCAGACAACGCAGAAACCGCAGGCCCCGACAAGAACCACCATCAAGGCACAGCTCGAGGCGGACGGAGTCATATCTTTTGAAGGCGTAGACCGCAGCCGTTGGGAAAAGGTACAGAGCAAGTACGCGGATGGAGCAAAGGCCCTGGCTCTTGAAATTATGAAAGCAAATGAAATTTAACACAAAACACAGTACTCATTCCGGGCTGAGGGCAGAAGCTCCGGCCCGGGATACAGGCAGAGAGACGAAAAACGAAAGGAGCAAAGATGGAAAAAGAGCGGAATATCAATGACTTACTGCAGGAAGCAAAACAGGAGCTGGGGATAAAGGATCACAAAGAACCGCCGGCCGGTGATATATGGGAGCCGATACCGGATGACGATGACCCGACACTGACAAAGATCATGGATGCCCCGATAGAAGATGTTTACAACGGGCCGCGCCTGGCGACAGGGATCAGAAGCATAGACTCCAGATTATACGGCGGGATCAGACCCGGCGGGATGGCAATAATAGCCGGCCACGAGGGCGGCGGAAAAACCTCCTGGGCGTTGCAAATTATGGCGAAGGCGATGATCGCAGACGAACGGAGACGCCAAGCAAGGAACCCGAAAGACCCGCCATATAGCCGCGGGTGCTGCATCTTTTCAAGCGAGATGCCGGCGAAGAAACTGCACAGAATATTATCCCATCAGCTGGCGGGTCCCGGCGAGATCAAACCGACCGGCCCGGAAGATTTTCCGAGATACGAGGTCACAGACGAGGTTGATAACAAGGTTAAGCGGATATACGCCCCATGGATAAGAGGCCTGGAACCCGAAATAAGCTCTCAGGGATGGAAAAAGCTCGTTGAGACCTGCGAGAAACAGGCAAAACAAGGCCGCCGATATTTTGTATTAGATAACTTAATGACACTCTCAAACCTCATCGGAATGGACGCGGATCACAAAGGACAGAGCGAGAACAGCCTGCAGCTGGCAGTCGCAGCATGGGCCGCAGAATTTGCAGCCAAGTACGACGTATGGGTGATCTTAATAGCACACACCCGCAAAGAGACGCAGTGGGATGCATCCGCCACGAACTTAAATGACCTGATCAGCGGAAGCAAGACAGTTCCTAACCTGGCAAGCGTAGTTCTGTTTTTCACAATGTTACCCCAGGAAGACCGACAGGACGACCCGGACACGCCGGACAGACTGGCCAGATTGACTAAGAACAGAGATCATGACAAGAAATTAACAAGAGGCGTAAGAACAGAATTCGAACCGGCCTCATGGACAGTATCAGAGAAAGAGCTGTAACAACAACGGACCGATGCAAGAACCGCAACGCGGTCCGGGGTGCAATTCCCCGGCGGTCCATTACCCCACATGGGGAACAAAGCGAAGGGAGAGGACGCAGATGATCAAAGCAAGAGCAAACAGCGAATTGCCGCTGGCCCCGTATATCCCGGATGCCCCGACAGTATACGGGCAGTGCATGGCAAAGCGAGCGCTCGGAGAGGACGACGGTTTTTACAGCATGTTTTCCCGGCGCCTGATTGCCGGCCTGTACATGGACCCGGTAGTTGATAAGCGTATACAGGAACTTTGCTGGCGGACGCTCTACAACGGAGAGGACCCGAAAGACATCGGATGGGAGCAGCAGTACAGACCCATTGGCCCGGACGGAGTAACGACACTGGTTATGTATGGGATAGACATCATCGGAAAACGACAGCACGCAATTTTTGCCGGGACGCTCGAAGAGCGACAGGAACGAGACGAAATTGCGATGGTACTCAAAGACGGCTGGAAGGCCGAGAACAGACGTCAGGCGGCCGAAAGAGCCAAACGCGAAGCAGAACAGGAAAAGCGCGAAGCACGCGCAGCAGCAATCAAAAGAAACAGAGAAAAGACGAAAGCGAAAGGAGAATAACATGAAGAAACAGGAGATGGAGAAGGAAATGGCGATGAAAGATTACTACGAGACGGAATTCGAAGAGACCGTCGACGAAATGCCGGAATACGCAGACGCGGACGAAATGGATGCGGAAATGGCCGCGATAGCAGAAGCCGAGGCCGCAGAAATGGAAGCGGCCGAGAGGGAATACGAAGCGGCCCGGGCGGCATTCGAGAGAGAAGAACAGGAAGCGGCGGAAAGAGAGGAAGCCAGACAGTACGAGGCGCTGGTATTCTCCAAATTCTGCGAGACACAGGACAGAATTGAAGACGCCATAAGACGCGAGATGGAAAGAACCGCCGGCAGATACTTCGATCACGTGGCGGTAAGCGGGGCATGAACAGCATGAAAACATTCACATTTTTTGTAGAGGGGCGGCCCAAGGGCAAGGGCCGCCCACGCATGAACAGGAGAACCGGGCAGGTATACACGCCGGCAAGTACAAAGGAATATGAAAGCAAGATAAGACAGGCTTTCTTAAAACAGGGCGGCGAAAGCTTCGGGGATGCTCCGGTGATGATAGAGATCGAGGCGCTGTATCCGATGCCCAAGTCATGGAGTAAGAAAGACCGGGCGGCGCTGGACGGCACTTTTTGTGACCGTCTCCCGGACATCGATAATTTGGCCAAAGTCGTGCTAGACAGCATCCAAGGATGCGCGACAGCGATAAACAATGACAAAAGCGTCGCCGTCTTAGTTGCACAAAAGCGCTGGACCTCCGGGGAGGGCGGCGTAGAGATCACGATCACAGATGTCAGTGACGACCAGAGCAATTAGGACCGTCCCGGCAGACCGGGCGCGCGGGATCATCCCCCGGCGGTCCATTACCCCACGGGGAGAACAGATTATATATAAGAAGCGAAAGGAGAACGAAATGAGACTGACAGACGAAATGGGATTGTTTGACATCGATGAATGGGAGGCACTGGAAAGAGATGCACTGGCAGCCCAGGAGGAAGCGGAAGAAAGAGCACGCCGCATGATCACATACAGACGGGCGGATGACGGGACGCTGACACAGATAGGCGCGGATACAGAGCCCGCTCCGGATCTGGACGTGCAGATCAATACGGACCCCGCCATGTATGCCAACAGACTGACAGAGGCGGCGGATGAAATATCACGCGTTGTTCACTACGGGAGACTGACGGAAGGCGAAGTGTCAGACGCGGCGGCCGTATACATCCAAGGACTCGGGTACAAGGTGGCTGCGGCGCTCCTGAGTGTGGTGGGGACATCACTCAGGATAGACCCCGACGAGCTGGCACACAGAATATGCAAGATGGTGGATACCTACGAGGCGCTGACGGAGAAATAACATAACAGGACCGATGACAGAACCGGGAAACCGGTCCGGGGTGCAATTCCCCGGCGGTCCAATCATTACATGGGTCGCATGCATAAGAGCAGAAAACAACAGATGTTTTTATGAAGGGAGAACGAAGATATGAGAGACACGAGGAGCAACAGGATGTTATGCGCAGCAGTGATCCAGCAGGCGCGCCAGGTCGCAGAAATGGGCGGCGGTAACGTAAGGTTCACAACGCCGGACGGGCCGCAGGAGATCGGGGATGACATCGATATCGAGATCGAGTACAACAGCAGACCGACCAGGGCGGACGGATACAGGCAGTTACTGGCAGCAATAGGAGCGTGATGATATGGCGGGACGGAACGTTGAAGCAGTCCTGGAAAGACCGGGGCAGATAGCGCGGATCATCCGCGATATTGAGGCGGACATCACGGCAATAAGGGCCGGCTTTGAGGCCGGCTCTCCGTCCTTATCATTTGCACCCGGGGGCGGCGGCGGGAAAAGAGATCTTTCTTCGTATTATGCCCGCGTAGAGGAGCTGCAAGAGGTCAGGGCGGAAGCCGTGGAGTCATTTGCAGCAGCGCAGGAAGAAGCGGCGGAGGTGCTGATCGGATGCCGGTCACAGAAAGCACGGCACTTGCTGGCACTAAAATACATGCGCGGATACACCGTGCGAGAGATAGCGGACGCGCTGGGCATGGGATATGACACAGTATACACAACGATCAGGAGAGAAATTGGACACTTACAGCGAAAGGAGATGGAAGAAGCATGAAACTGACAGAATGGAGAGAAAGAATGGCGGCAGCAAAAAACCCGTATGACATACACGAGGCAGGCCGCACAATTGGCCGCGATATGACGATCGCAGACGCGGCGGAACTGGCGCGCGAAACGGTATACAGGCCGACAGTACACCACTCAGAGGATGAGGCAGTGCTGATCACACTCGCGGCGGCGCTGGAAAGACTGGCGGAAGAATGATGATCACACGGGGGCCCCTTCGGGGGTCCTTATTTTTTTCCTTTACATTTAAGTATTTTATATAGGATAATATACATAGAAAGCACGTCAATTGTTACCGCATCTGGTAAAAAAGCCGTAAAAGATACGTAACAATAGAAAATGGGAAAACGCCGAGAAAAAACACCGGAAGCGGCGCCGGGCTAGTTTTATTGCGCTCATTTTACAGGGAGGTGATACAGAATGTATGCAACAGCAGCAGCGGAAACGATGGCAGAGACACGGGGAATGGAGTGGCTGAGGGAAGATATTGTCCTATATCTTACAGGAGAGATGACCGACATCATAAACCGACATACCAGCCAGACATGGGGCGGATACCGCAGACGACACTTAGGAGAGCGCGGCCTGCTGATCATACACACAGTGGACGGGCAGCCCGGTCTGCGGATGTGCTGGTATCCATACAGGGACGGGACAGATGACGTTCCGGGAATGGCAGCATTGCACACGAGCGCCGGCGATTATGAGATAACTGACGGCCCGGAGCTGATCATGACTACAAGTAATTCCATTTACACGGTCTCCCCGTGCCTGGATGAAGATCTTCTGGCATGGGGCGGAAAGATGTGCGCCGGGATATTCCTTACACAGGTAAGGGAGAGAGTCTCCCGTTACCGCCGCCGCGTGTTGGATTATATCCGGGATGATACGATGGATCCGTCGGCGGAGGTCCTGATATACAGACTGGCGGCGGAAATTGATATGCCGACAGACTGCCTGGACTGCGAGGACGTGGACGAGATGGCCATTGCATGGCTGGCGACAGACGTGGAGATAATAGATACCCTCATGTCCGCGGGGTATATAGACTGTGAAGAGTACGACATAGATATTGATGATATTGACATTGACCCCGATGGTCAATGATACGATACGGGGGCGGCGGGTTTCTCCTTCCTCCTTTTTTCTCCTGGCCGCCCCAATACTAAAAACAACAGAGAAACACAGAAAGCGAAAGGACAGAGACAATGAAAAGAAGAAGAACGACAGTAGACCACGGTATGGATTGGGCGACAGAGGCCGTATATCAGATGGGTCCGTGCATCGTAAAATACACGCAGACGGAGGAAACGGAAGAGGACATACAGACAGAGCTGACAGGCGCGCGGGGATTTGTTGTCATCCACACAGTAGCTGATGTTTTTGAACGCGTCAATGATAATCTATATGATGCACTGGTGGAGATGTATTTTTATCCTTATAGGGACGAGATGGCAGATGTGGACGGGACCCCGCCCGAGGAGCTTTTCAAAGTGTACACGCATACCGGCATATGCACACCGACACTGTATGGCAAGATATTGGAGGTGGTCGCAGACGGTATCAGATACGGCTTATTATGGGACCACGACCCGGAACGCGATGCATGGGGCGAAAAGATGCAGCAGAGAGTGGCCGAAATACAGGGAGACAATTTTGCCCGTTTTTACAAGCAGTATATCGCAGAATATCTGGACGGAGAACGGGATGATCCGAAGGGACATATACAGGCCATTATTGATATAATCAGAGACTTGTACAGGGGGAAGATCAAGCGCCCGAGAGTTAACCAAGTGGGATACATTGCAGCCCGCAAGATGGTACAGGACCAGGAGGTAGTGGAGATGCTGAGGGCAGCCGGGCGGATTAAATAATCTAGTCAGTACACTATATATAGTAGATATGATGCGGAAACCCCGTCTTTTGTGCAGCCGGAGATAATAACATGACATTCCACAGGTAGACTATAATAGCGGCAGTTCCTTCCGTTTATCCGGCTGCATATATAGGCGGAAAAGATACAACAGGCAGCGAGGGGGTGATACATATGACAATGGGGGCGCCATAAGGCGCCCTTTTTTGCATTTTGCAACAACTGCGTATTAAGTATACGCGTTTGTTGCAGCCCGTGCCTTACAGGGGGCGTAAAAAACTCCGCCTTATCTTTACCCCGGGTAGAGGACGGAGAAGGACAAGATCATGAATAAGGATTATCCAGCTGCTCCGGGATAAGATCATAATATATCCGCATGGTAACAGAGACATCCGAGTGACCGGCAAGGCGGGAAATTACTTTGATGTCCATTTTGTGCCTTATCTGATACGATATGCCGGAATGACGCAGATCATGCGGGGAGAGATCTTTTTTTATTCCCGCCCTTTCCAGTGCTTTTTGTAGAGTCCTATTGAGGTACTGCTGCGAGACGCGGCCGCCGTTTTTAGTACAGACAAAAGGCCCTTCTTGTTTCCCCGCCCTTTTTCTGCATATGTCCAGAGCTGCGACGGCCTGGGGACACAGAGAGACGGACCGCCTTCCGGCCCGTGATTTGGGCGTATAGATGACGGTATGGGATCCCGGAAGGAGAGCGCCGTCCTTGTCCCTGTTTCTGATCTCCTGGGCGTTTTTTGTAACGGAGACAACATTCCCGGAAATATCCGACCAGTCAAGGGCGATAAGCTCTCCGATGCGCAGAAAACTCCACATGAGAAACGCAAGCGCCGGCCCGTGTATGCTGCCGGAGATCCCAGGACGCACAGGCTCACACAGAATATCAGTCAGTTTTGTCATCTCTGCGTCTGTCAGAATATGTTCTCCGATCTCATCCGTGGATACAGAACGCGGACAGGTGACAGTTCCGGGGACCATCAGAATGGTCGTGTTACCGTTTGCCCGGCAATAGTCACAATACTGACGCAGCAGAGACAGCGTCTTTTTCTGCGTGCTTGTGGATTTTCCGGCTTTAAGCATCTGATTGATATGCGCCTGTATCTGCCTGTTGGACACATCGCAAAAGGGCGTTAACCCGAGGGGGGTGTCTTTAAGATCATTATTATAAGTACTTTCAATCGTGTCCCAGGAACGGCCCTTTAATTGGTGTTGTTTGTAGTTGTACAGCCAGTCTTTGATGCAGTCCTGCAGGG
Source organism: Lachnospiraceae bacterium UBA6998 (assembly GCA_002448395.1). Classification (GTDB taxonomy): domain Bacteria; phylum Bacillota; class Clostridia; order Lachnospirales; family Lachnospiraceae; genus CAG-791. The sequence continues at coordinate 41,277 of DJXS01000109.1, forward strand.
GCGCTGTGCTGTCCTGGTCTGTCGGAGCGCGCTCTACTTGTTCCGCTGCCCGGATTGCTTCCCGTTTCTTGTCCATCAATTCCCGGCACTCTGATTTTGAAGTTCCTGAGACAGACAGCCGCCGGCCGTCCACGATTATACGATATATGATTTTCCCGTTCCGCTTGTCCACGGTGTAAGATCCTACGCCGTAACTTCTTTTAGATTTTTTGCCCATGATGTTCTCCTTCCGTTTTCTGTATCCAATCCGTTGCCAATCTGTTGCCAATGTTTGGCGTAAAAATTGGATACAGGCCCTCAGAAAAAGAAGAAAAGAGAGAGACGAAAAGCAGAAAAGAAGAGATGTAAAAAAAGAAGAAATGCCGAAAAACCCTTTATTTTAGGCAAAAAAAGGCCCCTTCTTTTTAAAAAAGAAAGGGCTTTGAACTAGCAGGGGAAGAGGGATTCGAACCCCCATGAACGGTTTTGGAGACCGTGATACTGCCATTGTATGATTCCCCTATGAAATTATTGACCGGTCCTTTTGTCCGTCAACATTTGGAAGTATAACACAACCTATTAGGATGTTCAACTAAAATTTGCGTAGAAGTAAATAAATCATTAGACATACCGTGTATGTACATTTTGAATTCGTATGATATAATTCTTGAGACAATAAACAAATCACTTACCCCATAGGAGGAGAGAGCGCGATCTATGAGTAAAGTCAGACGGATCTATGTTGAGAAGAAGGAACCCTACGCAGTAGCGGCAAGGCAGCTGAAGGACGACATTATCGGCTTTTTGGCAGTGAAAGGACTTACCGGGGTTCGGAAACTGATCCGATACGATGTGGAGAATGTCTCCGATGAAGTTTTTGAAACTGCGTGCAGGACTGTTTTCTCAGAGCCGCCCGTAGATATTCTTTACAGAGAAACTATTGATATTCCCGCGAACGGGCATGTTTTCAGCGTTGAGGCCCTTCCCGGACAGTTTGACCAGAGAGCGGACAGCGCGGTCCAGTGCGTCCAGTTTCTCAATGAGAACGAACAGCCTGTGATCAGGACGGCGGAGACATACATTCTTCTGGGGGATATCACGGAAGAAGAGCTTGAGAGGATCAAGCATTACTGCATCAACCCCGTTGACTCCCGTGAAACCGGGATGGAGAAACCCAAGACGCTCCAGATGGATTATCCGGAAGCAGAGGATGTAAGGGTCATGACCGGAATGACTCAGATGAAAGAATCCGAGCTCATGGATCTCTACGCATCCCTGGGTCTTGCGATGACTCCCAACGACTTTAAGTTTATCCAGGAATATTTTGCCGGCACAGAGCACAGAGATCCCACCATCACTGAGATCCGTGTTCTTGATACCTACTGGTCGGATCACTGCCGCCACACTACTTTCTCCACAGAACTTCGGGATGTGGAATTTGAAGACGGCTATTACAGGGACATTATCGAGCCCACTTATTTCAGTTATCTTGACACAAGAGAAGAGTTTTACAAAGACCGCAACGACAAATATGTCTGCCTGATGGATCTGGCCATCATGGGAATGAAGAAGCTCAAGGCTGACGGCAAGCTCACGGATCAGGAAGAGTCCGACGAGAACAATGCCTGCTCTGTCGTAGTGCCCGTAGAAGTCGACTACGGAAACGGTCCCGAGACTGAGGAGTGGCTTGTATTCTTTAAAAATGAGACACACAACCATCCCACGGAGATCGAGCCTTTCGGCGGCGCAGCCACATGCCTTGGCGGCGCGATCCGCGATCCGCTCTCCGGAAGAGGTTACGTATATCAGGCAATGCGTGTAACAGGAGCAGCAGATCCCACTGTTCCCGTATCTGAGACTCTTGAGAACAAGCTTCCCCAGAAGAAGCTTGTCACGGGAGCTGCCAAGGGCTATTCCAGCTACGGGAACCAGATCGGCCTTGCTACCGGCCAGGTCAAGGAGATCTACCATCCCGGCTATGTCGCCAAGAGAATGGAGATCGGAGCAGTCATGGGCGCAGCAGCGCGCAAAAATGTTAAGCGCGAGAACAGCGATCCCGGCGATATCATCATCCTGCTCGGCGGACGCACAGGACGCGACGGAATGGGCGGAGCGACCGGTTCTTCCAAGGCGCACAATGATCAGTCCCTGACTGACTGCGGAGCAGAGGTCCAGAAGGGTAATGCGCCTACTGAGAGAAAGCTCCAGCGGCTGTTCAGAAGGCCTGAAGTCTCAAGCCTTATCAAGAAGTGCAACGACTTCGGCGCAGGCGGTGTGTCTGTAGCGATCGGTGAGCTGGCAGACGGACTTAAGGTCAATCTCGACCTCGTTCCCAAAAAATATGAGGGTCTTGACGGAACCGAACTCGCTATCTCCGAATCTCAGGAGAGAATGGCCGTAGTTGTAGCACCCGAAGATAAGGAACAGTTCCTTGCTTATGCGGCGGAAGAGAACCTTGAGGCTACTCCTGTCGCAGTAGTCACAGAGGAGCCCAGACTTGTGCTCAACTGGAGAGGGAAGCCGGTAGTCGACATCTCCAGAGCTTTCCTTGACACAAACGGCGCGCATCAGGCTACGGATGTAAAAGTGCTCATGCCCTCCGAGAAGGACAATTATCTCAATAAATTCGCCTGTGAAGGCGTTCGCAATACTTTTGGAGACCGCAGAAACCGCGACATGACCGGAGAGGACTTCGTAAAGGCTATGGAGAGCTCTCTGTCGGATCTCAACGTCTGCTCTCAGAAGGGTCTTGTGGAGATGTTCGACGCCTCCATCGGAGCCGGCACGGTAGATATGCCTTACGGTGGAAAATATCAGCTGACTGAGACTCAGACGATGATCGCCAAGCTCCCCGTTCTGGGCGGAAAGACGGATACAGTGACTATGATGAGCTACGGATTTGATCCGTATCTCAGTTCCTGGAGCCCTTATCACGGAGCTGTTTACGCAGTGACGCAGTCTGTCGCCAAGGCAGTGGCGGCCGGCGGTGATCTCACAAAGCTTCACCTTACTTTCCAGGAATATTTTGGCAGGATGTCCAAGGATCCTTCCCGCTGGAGTCAGCCTTTCTCCGCGCTTCTGGGCGCCTATGACGCACAGCTAGGATTCGGGATCGGCAGTATCGGCGGCAAGGACAGTATGTCCGGTACATTCAATGATATTGATGTGCCTCCGACCCTGGTATCTTTTGCCGTCGATGTGGCTAAGATCGGCGATGTGATCACTCCGGAGCTCAAGAAAGCCGGCGACAAACTTGTTCATATCGACATCGAGAGAGATGAGTACGACATTCCTGTATACACGGATGTTTGTTCGATCTACAGTACAGTTACTGAACTCATGAGAGAGGGCAAAGTGAAAGCTGCTTACACCGTGGACTGCTACGGTGCAGCTCCCGCAGCCGCCAAGATGGCTTTCGGAAACGGATTCGGCGTCGAATTCGCTGATGAAGTTCCCCTCAAGCACCTGTTCAGAAACAGGATCGGCGACCTGATCCTCGAGATGGAGCCCGGATGTGAGCAGATCCTCGAGGAGCGTCTGCCTGACAATTATACAGTGATCGGCACTGTCACAGAGGATGGTTCGAAAACTGCCTTTACATGGCGCGGCGCGTCAGTTTCCATTGCAGACGCTGTTAAGACGTGGAAAGCGCCTTTGGAAAAGGTATTCCCTACTAAGGCATCCAGTGATACTTCCGCGATCGAAACACCTGTCTATGACAAGGGCAGCATCGCTGTCTGCAGTCATAAGATCGCACAGCCCACAGTCTTCATTCCGGTATTCCCCGGAACGAACTGTGAGTATGATACCGCGGCAGCTTTTGAGGCGGCCGGCGCGAAGACGATCACAAGAGTATTCACAAACCTCAGTCCTCTGGACATCAGGGAGAGCGTAAACGCTTATGCTAAGGCCATTGACGAAGCCCAGATCATCATGTTCCCGGGCGGCTTCTCAGCAGGTGATGAGCCTGACGGAAGCGCCAAGTTCTTCGCAACGGCATTCAGGAACGCTGTCATCGAGGACGCGGTAGGAGATCTTTTGAACAAGAGAGACGGACTGATCCTCGGAATCTGCAACGGCTTTCAGGCCCTTATAAAGCTCGGCCTTGTTCCGAACGGCGAGATCACAGGACAGAATGAAGATTCTCCCACGCTGACCTATAATACGATCGGCCGCCATATTTCCAAGATGGCATACACCAAGGTCGTGACCAACAAATCCCCCTGGCTTTCCGGAGCGGAGCTCGGCGGCGTATATACAAATCCCGCTTCCCACGGAGAGGGCAGGTTCGTAGCCCCCAAAGAGTGGATCGACAAACTCTTTGCAAACGGCCAGGTGGCTACTCAGTATTGTGATCCTGACGGAAACATTTCCATGGATGAGGAGTGGAATATCAACGGTTCCTTCGCGGCGATCGAGGGTATCACTTCTCCCGACGGAAGGATTCTGGGCAAGATGGCACACTGCGAGAGAAAGGGTAACGGCGTCAACCTCAATATTTACGGAGAACAGGATCTTCGTCTGTTCGAGAGCGGCGTTCGCTATTTTAAATAATTGCTGAACTATATGGAGTATGTGCGGATTCTGCCGCGCATACTCCGTGTTTTGAACTGCCGCGGACTTGTCAAAAGAGAGATGAATACCGATGAATCCCAATTACAGCAGGATTTTGGAAAAGGAAATACAGAGACTTGACGAGAGCGGCATTAAGCCCAGGCTCCTTCTGCACAGCTGCTGCGCGCCATGTTCAAGTTACGTGATGGAATATCTCAGGGAACATTTCAGGATCACGGTCTTTTATTACAATCCAAACATCACTTCAAAGGAAGAATACGATTACAGGCTTTCAGAAGAAAAGCGGCTGATCGAGGCCTATAACCGTCAGGTGGAGACACAGGATTTCGAGGGAATGAACTCAACCCCGAAAGCGGAAAAGATTGAAATACTCGAATGCCCTTACGATCCGGAGAACTATTTGAAGGCCGTAAAGGGATATGAGAACTGCCCGGAAGGCGGCGACCGGTGTGGGATCTGCTTCGAGATGAGACTGAGAAAGACTGCGGAAGCTGCTCGGGAAGGCGGGTATGACTGCTTTACAACGACGCTGACTATAAGCCCCCTCAAGAACGCTGCAAGGCTCAATGAGATCGGAGAGAGAGTCGGCGCGGAATACGGCATAGCATTTCTGCCCTCCGATTTTAAGAAAAAGAACGGGTTTAAGAGATCCATTGAACTGTCCGCACAGTTTGATCTCTACAGACAGAATTACTGCGGATGCGGCTTTTCGAAAAGACAAGCGCAGGAAACAAATATTTAATTACAGCATAGACAAGGAGAATACAGTGGAAAAATTTCTGAATCTGATCTCCGCCGAGATGGCGGGTGCTTTCGATGCGGCCGGATATGACAGCGAACTCGGAAAGGTAACTGTCTCAAACCGCCCCGACCTGTGTGAATATCAATGCAACGGCGCTATGGCGGGTGCCAAAAGATACCATAAGGCACCGCTCATGATCGCGAACGATGTGGCAGCGAGACTTCAGGACTCGAGAGTGTTCTCATCGGCGGAAGCTGTAAAGCCGGGTTTTCTTAACCTGAAGATCCGGGAAGAGTTCCTCACCTCTTACCTCAACGAGATGAGCGGCGCTGAGAAATTCGGCCTTGAGACGCCCGAAAAGCCCGCCTCCATCATTCTCGACTACGGCGGACCCAATGTTGCCAAGCCTCTTCACGTGGGACACCTTAGAAGTGCCGTGATCGGAGAGGCTGTCAAGAGGATCGCCAGATATCACGGAGAGAAGGTCATAGGAGATATCCATCTCGGAGACTGGGGCCTTCAGATGGGTCTTGTGATCACGGAGGTCTCCAAAAGGCAGCCTGATCTGTGCTATTTTGACCCCTCCTATGAAGGAGAGTATCCCGAGGAGGCTCCTTTTACAGTGTCTGAACTGGAAGAGATCTATCCCACAGCCAGCAAAAAGTCCAAGGAAGATCCGGAGTACTACGCTGAAGCGATGGCCAACACGCACCGGCTTCAGGAGGGCGACCGCGGCCTGAGAGCTCTGTGGAACAAGATCATCGAAGTCTCTGTGGCAGACATGAAGAAGAACTATGCCAACCTTGACGTCGATTTCGATCTCTGGTGGGGCGAGTCCACTGTACACGACGCGATTCCCGGCATGGTCGCCGATATGAAGGATAAAGGGCTGGCTTACGAGTCAAACGGCGCACTTGTAGTAGATGTTTCAGAGGAAAGTGACACCAAGGAGATCCCGCCCTGCATCATCCTCAAATCTGACGGAGCGGCGCTCTATACGACCACAGACCTTGCTACCATCAGCGAGAGGGAGAGACTTTATCACCCCGACCAGATCATCTATATCACGGATAAGCGTCAGGAACTTCACTTCCAGCAGGTTTTCCGCACAGCGAGAAAGTGCGGCCTTGTAGATGAGAACACTCAGCTGCGACACATCGGTTTCGGCACGATGAACGGCAGGGACGGCAAGCCTTTCAAGACAAGAGATGGCGGCGTCATGAAGCTCTCCGACCTGATCAGTGATATCAACACAGAGATGAGAGGCAAAATAGCGTCAAACCCGGAGATCGGACCTGAGGAAGCAGAGAAGACCGCTAAGCAGGTCGCTCTCGCGGCCCTCAAATACGGCGATCTGTCCAATCAGGCCTCGAAGGATTATATTTTCGATATCGAGAGATTTACTTCTTTCGAAGGGGACACAGGTCCTTACATCCTTTATACCATCGTCAGGATCAAATCCATCCTCGGCAAGTATGCCGCATCGGGCGGAAGAGATCTCTCTGAGCTCCGGATCGGCCTGGCACAGAGCAAGGCGGAGAAAGACCTGATGACAGATCTGGCAGGGTTCGGCGCCATGATGGACAATGCGTATACGGAGATCGCTCCTCACCGCGTATGCGCCTATATTTATCAGCTCTCCAATGATTTCAACAGTTTCTATCACTCGACGAAGATTCTGTCGGAACAGGATCAGGAGAAGAAGGAGAGCTGGATCGCACTGCTCAAACTTACACTGGATATCCTCAGCGCCTGCATCGATGTTCTCGGCTTCTCAGCCCCGGAGAGAATGTAAGCTTTATGCCATGCACTATTCACGATTTACAGAACCTGTAAAAAGTGCTATGTTGAAAGGGATATTATTGTTTTAGTGTATAGAAAAGTGTGGGGTTTCGTTATGGCTTCTGGAAAAGTAATGATCTTTATGGGGGATGGATACGGAAAGTCGGCGGCTGCGCTCGGAATTGCCATGAAAAGGGCATCGGAAGGCGACAGTATCGTCATCATTCAGTTCCTCAAGGGAAAGGGAATCACAGACAGTCCCTTCACCAAGAGGCTTGAGCCGGAGATCAAGCTCTTCCGATTCGAGAAATCGGATATCGATTACATGGACCGTACACAGGAGGAGAAGGAGGAAGCTGCCGTTAATATCAAAAACGGCCTCAATTTCGCCAGAAAAGTGCTCACTACTGGTGAATGCAATCTTCTGATCCTCGACGAAGTGCTCGAAGTCGTCAACAAGAATATAATTTCTGTTGATGATCTGAGGGAACTGGTCGAATCCCGCGCGGATACGGATATTATTATTACAGGAAGCGAGATGAATGTTGAAGTCTGCAAGTTTGCTGACAAGATCTCTGAGATCGGAAACATGCAGTTCAGAAATTTCTGATTGACTGCGCGCTTTGAGGCGCCAGTGGGAAGGATGGGAAAATGGCAGTTTTTAAAGGTTCTGCAGTAGCAATTGTGACGCCCTTTAAGGAGACGGATGAGTCCGTCAACTATGAGGCTTTTGCCGACATCATTGATTATCAGATCGACAACGGGACGGATGCCATCGTTGTCTGCGGCTCCACCGGAGAAGCAGCCACGATGTCCGAGCAGGAGCATCTGGACGTGTGCAAATTCTGTATTGAACACACAAAGGGAAGAGTCCCCGTGATCGCGGGTACAGGCTCCAACAGAACCCTGACCGCAATGCAGCTCTCAAAGGAAGTGGCATCTTACGGCGCAGACGGCCTGCTTCTTATTTCCCCTTACTACAACAAGGGCACGCAGGACGGCGTTTACAAGCACTTTAAGATGGTCGCGGACGAAGTCCCCGGAACTCCCGTGATCCTCTACAATGTGCCCAGCCGCACAGGCGGAAATGTTCTGCCCCAGACAGTTGCAAGGCTTGTAAAGGATGTCCCCAACATCGTGGGTATCAAGGAAGCCAGCGGCGACATCAGCCAGATCGTCAAGCTCATGACTCTCTGTGACGGAAATATCGACCTCTATTCAGGCAATGACGACCAGGTCGTTCCGCTTCTCTCTATGGGAGGGATCGGCGTGATCTCGGTAGTGGCTAATGTAGCTCCCAAGGCAATGCATGATCTGTGCTATAAGTTCTTTGACGGAGACGTAAAGGGCGCGGCCAGACTTCAGATGGATACCCATGAGCTTTTCGAGGCGCTGTTCTGTGAGGTCAATCCGATCCCCGTCAAGAAGGCTGTCAATCTTATGGGCCAGAATGCAGGACCTCTTCGTATGCCTCTTACGGAAATGACACCCGCAAATACAGAGAGACTCAGGAATGCAATGCATAATTTCGGACTTATCTAAGCAGGGGGAGGCAGAAATGATCAGGATCATCATTCACGGCTGCTGTGGCAGAATGGGACATATTATCACAGATATCTGTGAGAAGGATGAAAAAACGCAGGTAGTGGCAGGCGTTGACGCTTTCGGTGAAGCATATGCCGGATTCCCGGTTTACAGAAAGCTTGAGGAATGCCCGGAAGCAGATGTAGTCATTGACTTCTCAACAGCTTCCGCTGTAGACGGACTTCTCGCTTACTGCTCGGAAAAGAAGCTCCCTGTAGTCGTCTGCACCACGGGACTTTCCGAAGAGCAGACCAAAGCGCTTCACAGCACTGCAAACGAGATAGCAGTTCTAAAATCGGCAAATATGTCAGTAGGCGTAAATCTGATCGAAGCTCTGATCGCACAGGCAGCTCCGAAGCTTGCAGCCGCGGGATTCGACATTGAGATCGTAGAGAAGCATCATAATCAGAAGATCGATGCTCCCAGCGGCACAGCCCTGGCTCTTGCCGACGCTGCCAATGCAGCTTTGGGAAATGAGTATGAGTATGTCTATGACCGCACCGGCAGAAGGATGAAGAGACCTGTCAAGGAGATCGGTATCTCCGCAGTCCGCGGCGGATCCATAGTGGGAGACCACGACGTGATCTTTGCCGGACAGGACGAGGTGATCACCCTTTCCCACAGGGCTTACAGCCGTGCCGTATTCGGAAAGGGAGCCGTTGAGGCTGCCAAATTCCTGGCAGGCAGGGAAGCAGGCTTCTACACCATGAGCGATGTGCTCAGCTGATAACACGGATCACAAAGGGACCGCTTCGGCGGTCCCTTATTTGAAGGGAGATTTACGGGAGACCGGGATATGCGTATCAGACCTTGCATAGACATACATAACGGACGAGTCAAACAGATCGTGGGAGGCACACTTAAGGATCAGGAAGACCGGATCCCGGGGTCCGCCAGAGAAAACTTCGTGGCGGATAAAGATGCCGCTTATTACGCCTCTGTCTACAGAGATATGGATCTGCGGGGAGGACATATAATCCTTCTCAATTCTGTCAGGGAAAAGGCTTATGCGGAGGATAAAATCCAGGCAATGGGCGCTTTAGCCGCTTTTCCGGGCGGTATGCAGATCGGCGGAGGCATTACACCGGAGAGCGCAGGTGCTTTTCTGGGCGCCGGAGCATCTCATTTGATCGTCACCTCTTATGTCTTCAGAGACGGAAAGCTCAACGAGAGTGCGCTCGAAGAAATGATCCGCGCAGTGGGGCGGGAGAGAATGGTGCTGGACCTGAGCTGCCGCAGGAGAAGCGACGGAAAGTATATGGTTGTCACTGACCGATGGCAGAAGTTTACGAACCTGGAGATCAGTGCTGATACTCTGGACAGGCTCTCAGCGCACTGCGATGAATTTCTGATCCATGCAGCGGACGTAGAGGGAAAACGTTCCGGGATAGAAGAGAACCTTGTCACCGTACTGGGAGAATGGCAGCAGAAATCCGGATTTCCGGTCACATATGCGGGCGGTGTTCACTCTTTTGACGACCTTAAACTGATAGGAGAACTTTCAGGCAGCAGGATGGATGTCACTGTCGGAAGCGCTCTGTCACTGTTTGGAGGAGATCTTTCTCTTGAAGACCTGGTGAAAACAGCGAAAGAGATCTGAACAGTTCATAATTCAGAAACGATATAAAAAAACCGGTCCGGCGGAGAAAACTCTCCGCCGGACCGGTTTTAAGATTATGATCAGAGTTTGGTCACATTTACAGCCTGAGGGCCTTTCTCGCCCTGGACGATGTCGAATTCCACTTCCTGACCTTCTTCAAGAGACTTGAAACCTTCGCCGTTGATACCTGTATAATGTACGAATACATCGTTTCCTTCCGAATCACTGATGAATCCAAAACCGCGCTGGTTATTGAATCTTCTGACTACACCCTTACTCATGCTGTTACCTCCGAATTATGTAATGAATGATTCAGCACAAATGTTTGTGAAAAATAAAACAATTTGTGCAACATTATCAAAATAGCACAGGTATACTCAAAAGTAAAGGTACAAAACCAATAATTGTAATATCGATGAACAATGATACTAACTACCATTTACTCGCCTAAACTCTTTACTTTAAAACTTTACAATGCTAAAATATTATCTGCAGGTTAGTATTACTTGAGAGCAAGGAGTAGCGGGGTATGAACAAAAAGATCAGAACTGAGGCTGTCGACAGCCTTTTTGAAGCTATTTTGACACTGGAGAGCAAGGAAGAATGCTACAGTTTCTTTGAGGACCTTTGTACTGTCAATGAGCTTCTCTCCCTATCTCAGAGGTTTGAGGTAGCAACGATGCTGCGCAAACATGACACATATCTCAAGATCGCAGAGAAGACCGGTGCGTCTACTGCGACGATCAGCCGTGTCAACCGTTCTCTTAATTACGGAGACGACGGGTATGCTTTAGTTTTTGCAAGAATGCCCAGCATGAAGGACTTTATCGAGGCAGAGAAGGCATCAGAGGAAGCCGGCGAGTAAGAGGACACTATTTTGACTACGAAACGTTCGAGTATATTTCAGTATATATTGCTGTTCGCGGGAGGAGCGCTGCTGTATATGGCAGCGGTCCTTCCATTTTTGATATATCACGGAGGAATCTTCTTTTATTACGGTGACTATAATGTCCAGCAGGTCCCTTTCTATATACTGGCACACAGAGCCGTGCGAAGCGGCCGCTTTTTCTGGAATCCTTATATAGATCTTGGAAGCAGCATGGGCGGGAGTATGTCCTTTTATCTCTGGGGCAGTCCTTTTTTCTGGCTGACGATCCCATTTAGCGAGAAAGTGATCCCTTATATCCTTCCGGTTGTCATGTCCCTGCGTTATGGAACCGCGATGGTGACCTCCTATGCTTACATCAGAAGACAGGTGCGCTCGGATTTCTGGGCTGTGATCGGAAGTCTCTTATATACTTTCTCCGGTTTTCAGGCGTGCAACATCGTGTTCCAGCACTTCCACGACGCGACGGCTTTCTTTCCGCTCTATCTTCTTACATTTGACGATGCCGTGCAGAAGAATAAAACAGCCGGTTTTACCCTGATGACAGCTCTGATGTCTGTCATCAACTATTATTTCTTCTTCGGACAGGCGGTCTTTATCCTGATCTATTATATCGTCAGATACTGTCCTTCAAGGGAACCGGCCAGGATAGCGGGCGATGTCATCCGTGTTCTTCTGAGCGGAATTCTGGGACTTATGATGTCCGCGTTTTTCCTCGTGCAGTCAGTCTACGGGCTGTCCGGGAACAGCCGGCTCAATGATTACATTAACGGTTATGGGCTCTTTGCCTTTGAAGAGGGCAAAACCCCGCTGGCGATCATCAAATCCCTGTTTATGGTACCGGATATCATCGCTAAACCGACTCTTTTCTCGGGAGAACAGGTCAAGAACAGTTCTCTGGCCGCTTATCTGCCCTGTTTCTCCATGGCAGGCGTGATCGCGTACATGAGATTGTTTGACAGATCCTGGAAGAAACGCATGATCATGATCTGCGGCATCATCGCTTTCATACCGGTCTTTAATTCGGCCTTCAGCGCGTTCAACTCGGAGTATTACGCGAGATGGTTCTATATGCCGATCCTCATCATGGCGGCAATGACAGCCAGGGCACTGGAATCCGAGGATAAGAAGAGTCTTGCCCATGCCGCCCGCATAACCATTGTTATCACTGTTCTGATCATGCTGAGTGCATTGGTTCCCGTGATCGATAACGGGAAAGTGAAGTGGTTCTCGGTCAGCAGCAATAACGACCTGCTCATCATTGAGATCGCGGCAACCGCAGTGCAGCTCCTTATTCTTGCAGCGCTCCTCATTCTGATGCCGTACGTCAAAGACATGTCAAAATACAGAAAGCCTCTGTTTTTAACAGCCACGATATTTTGCTGTCTTTTGACCAACATTGCCGTTTTGTATAACGGAAACTCCCTGATCGCTAAGTCAGGAGGAGTAAAGTGGAAAAAGCAGATGCTGGATGAGCGGCCTGAACTGGGGGATACATCTGAATTCATGAGAGTGGAGACGGACGGGACCTCGACCAACTATGAGATGGTCTGGGGATATCCGACGATCCATTGCTTCGAGAGCACCGTCAATCCTTCTGTTTTTTCTTTCTACAGAAAGATAGGAATGATCCGGACAGTGGAATCGACACTCCCCGTCGAGAGAGTCGGCGCCAGAGCGCTTCTGTCTGTCCGCTATTATATTGAAAATACACTTGTTAAGCCTTCTAAAACGCTCGAAGACAAGGGCGGCCTTGCGGGATACGACGATTATACGGAGAGCAGCGGCTATAAAATCTATGAAAATTCCAACTATATCCCCATGGGGTTCACGTTCAACAGTTACATACGGGACGATGAATACAGCTCGATGAAGAAGGGCGAGATGACAGACAGACTTCTTGTCAAGGACATCATTCTCACGGAAGAGCAGGTAGCAAAATACGGCAAATATATGCAGGAAGACCAGCATGTGGACGAGCAGGTCATGAGTGATCAGGACTTTGCCAGGCACTGCAGGGAAAGAGCCGAATCAGCCTGCAAAGAGTTCAGCTTCACCCTCAGCGGTTTCACAGCGGAAGCGGATCTTCCCAAAGACAATCTGGTGTTCTTCTCAGTCCCCTATGACCAGGGCTTTACCGCCGTTGTGGACGGCGAAGCAGTTCCGATCGAAATAGTGGACGGCGGATTAATGGCTGTCCCTGTTCCCGCAGGAAAGCATTCCATTGAATTTACTTATTTCCCTGCCGGCCTTGGAGTCTGCTCGATCATTTCGGCTGCGGCGGCAATACTGTTTCTCATCCTGCTGGTGCGCGCAAATGTCCGCACCAGAAAAACAAATGTCCTTGCAATAGAGAATAAACCGTGATAGTATAGGTTTCGTCATTGAGGTCGTTTGTAAAGGAGACGGTTTTGAGCGAAAAGACAGAATTCTATATTGTGCGCGCGAGGGCAGTTTCCGAGGTGCTTCGGGGCGTCGCCAAAGCCAATGAACTGCTGGCGTCCGGAAAAGCCAGAACGGTGAACGATGCCGCAGAGCTGGCCGGGATCAGCAGGAGTTCCTATTATAAATTCAAGGATGATATCGAAGAATTCCATGACAGTATGTCCGGGATGAACGTCACTCTTTCCTGTGAGATCAACGACGAGACAGGGATCCTTGCCAGTCTTTTAGGGATCATATCGGGCTGCAACGCCAATATATTGACGATCCATCAGAGTATACCGATCAGCGGGGTCGCAGATCTTAGCATAAGCCTGCAGATCAGGGAGAACACTGAGGACATAGGGGGAATGATCCGGAAGATCGAGGCTCTCGGCGGCGTCAGGAAGATCAGGATCATGGGAAGAGATAATATTCACTGAA
>DJXS01000109.1:55416-82994 GCA_002448395.1 Lachnospiraceae bacterium UBA6998
GGGTTCGGCACAGTCGGCGGCGGAGTTGTTGAAGTTATTGACCGGAACCAGGATGTGATCAGAAAGACTGTTCCCCAGGGAATCTATGTTAAGTACATTCTCGACCTTCGCGATTTTCCCGGCAGTCCCTACAACGACAGAGTGACCCACGACTATCAGGATATTCTTGATGACGGGGAGATCTCGGTGATCTGCGAGACAATGGGAGGCAGAGAGCCCGCTTACACATTTACCAAAAAAGCGCTAGAGCGTGGGATCAGTGTCTGCACTTCCAATAAGGAACTGGTAGCCGCACACGGACCGGAACTTCTGGAGATCGCGAAAGAGCATAACTGCAGTTATCTTTTTGAAGCCAGTGTCGGAGGCGGGATCCCGCTGATCCGTCCCATCAACGCATGTCTGACCCAGGAAGACATCACAGCTGTATTCGGCATACTGAACGGTACCACTAATTATATCCTTACCCGGATGGAAAAATCCGGATTATCCTTTGAAAACGCACTCAGAGAAGCGCAGGAGAAAGGCTATGCGGAGAGAAATCCCGCTGCGGATGTGGAAGGCCACGATGCGTGCCGCAAGATCGCCATCCTTTCTTCTCTGATCAGCGGTAAGACTGTACGCTATGAGGATATCCCCTGTGAAGGTATTTCCCGCGTGACCACAGTAGATTTCGGTTATGCCCGCAGTATGAACAGGGCTATCAAGCTCCTAGGCGTCAGCAGAAAGCTGGACGACGGCAAATTAAGTGTCCGCACGGCACCTTTCCTTGTGAGAGAGGATCATCCACTTCACAGTGTCCAGGATGTTTTCAACGGAGTCTTTGTTCACGGAAATATGGTGGATGACCTGATGTTCTACGGCAGAGGGGCCGGAAAGTTCCCCACTGCAAGCGCGGTTGTTTCCGACGTGATGGAATGTGCCAGGAATATCGGAAGGAATATCGGCTGCAACTGGAGCGGCGAGGTCCTCTCCATAGCGGACCCCAGAGAAGAGTCCTATCGCTATTTTGTCAGAGTGGGCAAAGAGGAAGAGCACACAGCCGAAGATATCCTGCATGCGGATTTCATGGTGCATTACGAGGGCGCTCCGGCTGATGAGAGAGCTTTTGTCACTGCCGAAATGACGGAGAGAGAGTACGAAGAGGCGGTCAGATCCTTAAGTACAGTCAAACAGTGCATTCGTCTCTTGCAGGATTGAATAAATTCTGTTATTACTTAGTAGGCGGTCAATCTCCGTCACTATACAGGATTCTATTGAAACAGGAGGACAAGGCCCGCAGACAGCGCGGGTGATCATTCTATGAAAAAAGTAGTAAAATTCGGCGGAAGCTCGCTGGCGGATTCAGAACAGTTCAAAAAGGTAGGGGCGATCATTACCAGTGATCCGTCGAGGGTTTACGTCATACCGTCAGCACCCGGCAAAAGGTTCAGCGGCGACGACAAAGTAACAGATCTTCTTTACAGGATGTATAACAAAGCCTATAAGGACGAAGATTTCGGAGAAGAGCTCGATGAGATAAAGTCCCGCTACCAGGAGATCATCGACGGCCTTGGCCTTACGGGCTTTAGTCTGGAGGGAGAGTTTGCGCAGATCGAGAGAAAGATGACCCAGAGCCCGAACAGCAATTATGCCGCTTCAAGAGGCGAGTATCTCAATGGCCGCATCATGGCCCGCTATCTGGACTATACATTTATCGATGCCAAGGACGTGATCTTTTTCGACGAGCAGGGAAATCTTGATGCGGAGAAGACCAATCAGGTTCTCTCAAAGGTACTTTCCGAGACGCCCCGGGCGGTCATTCCCGGATTTTACGGCAGAGGATTTGACGGACATGTCAAGACCTTTTCCAGAGGCGGAAGCGATATCACGGGATCTATCGTAGCAAGAGCCTGTAAGGCTGATGTCTACGAGAACTGGACAGATGTGTCGGGCTTTATGGTGGCAGATCCCAGGATCATCAATAACCCCGTGGGCATTGAAACTATCACATACAGAGAACTCAGAGAGCTCTCCTATATGGGCGCTTCCGTTCTCCACGAAGACGCGATCTTCCCGGTAAGACACGAGGGAATCCCGATCAATATCCGCAATACGAACTGTCCGGAAGCCGACGGCACCTGGATCGTAGAGAGCACCTGTCAGAAATCCGGCTATGTCATCACCGGTATTGCCGGCAAAAAGGGCTTCTGCGCGGTAACTGTTTCCAAAGCGCTGATGAACTCTGAAGTAGGGTTTGGCCGCAAGGTACTGCAGGCATTTGAAGATAACGGCATTTCCTTCGAGCATATGCCTTCCGGTATCGATACAATGACCATTGTTGTCCATGAAGATGAGTTCATGCACAAGGAACAGAGAGTCGTATCGGCCATTCACAGATACGCGCAGCCGGATTCTGTTGAGATCGAGTCCGATCTCGCTCTCATTGCTGTCGTAGGAAGAGGAATGAAGTCCATGCGCGGTACCGCGGGCCGGATCTTTTCCGCCCTCGCCCATGCCCAGGTCAATGTGCGCATGATCGATCAGGGCTCCAGTGAGCTCAACATTATCATCGGCGTTGACAACGCTGATTTTGAGATTGCTGTTCGCGCGATCTACGATATTTTTGTAAAGGTAAGGATCTGATCCTGTCAGGTCTGCCCCGGGGAACAGCCGGAACGCTGTGCCCCGGGGTTTATTTTTCCATGGCAGGGCAGTTAATCGTCGTTTTTTACACCTTGCATTATCAAATGTTCTGATATAATATGGTTAGAAATAATCTGAAAGACGGGAATGAGGTACAGGGTATGGAAACAGGCTGCCTGGAAGTCGTGGTCAACAGGAAGACGAACACACTGATGAAGGCGCTCCACTATGGTGCGATCGTCGTTGCAGTGTGTTTTTGTTTATCTGCTTTTCTCATACACTTAGCACTGCTCCTTCCGGCAGCAGGCTGCATGGTCGCCGCATATTTATTCTGGCTGGAGATCACGGTGGATTATGAATATGTGTACGTGGACAAGGAGATCCGTGTCGCGAAGATCCAGCAGAAAGAGCGCAGGAAAGATCTTGCCGTCTATGATCTCACCAGGATGGAAGTAATGGCGCCGTCCGGATCCTATCATCTCGACGAGTACAGGAACAAAAATCTTACGGTTTTTGATTACAGTTCGGGAGAAGAAGACAACAAGCCGTTCCGATATGAGGTCGTGATGGAAGGCGGCAGCAAGCTGATCCTCGATTTTGTAGGAGAGTACGGAGAACAGATCATTACCATACTCCGCACTTATTTTCCCAGGAAGGTTTTTACAAACTGACAACAGATAACGTAGATATGAGTGATTAAACAGGAGGAGAAAATGGCGAAACTGATCGGTGAAGGTATTACTTTTGATGATGTACTTCTTGTACCCGGTTATTCAACAGTTATTCCCAATGAGGTTGACCTCAGCACAAACCTCACAAAGACAATACGTCTTAATATCCCTATGATGAGTGCCAGCATGGATACTGTCACGGAGCACAGGATGGCGATCGCTATGGCAAGACAGGGCGGAATCGGCATTATCCATAAGAATATGTCCATCGAAGCGCAGGCGGAAGAAGTTGACAAGGTAAAACGTTCCGAGAACGGCGTTATCTCAGATCCTTTTTCTCTTTCACCCGAGCACACCCTGCAGGACGCGGAAGAGCTGATGCGCAAATTCAGGATCTCCGGTGTTCCGATCACAGAGGGAAGAAAGCTTGTCGGTATCATCACAAACAGAGACCTGAAGTTTGAGACTGACTATTCCAAGAAGATCCGCGAAGCAATGACCTCTGAAGGACTTGTCACCGCGAAGGAAGGGATCACTCTCGAAGATGCGCAGAAGATCCTGGCTAAGTCCAAGAAAGAGAAACTTCCTATCGTAGATGACGACTACAATCTCGTAGGTCTTATCACGATCAAGGATATTGAGAAGAATATTAAATATCCCAATGCCGCCAAGGACGCTCAGGGACGTCTTCTCTGCGGCGCAGGCGTAGGCATCACCGCAAATGTGCTCGACAGAGTAGCGGCGCTCAGAAAAGCCAAAGTCGACGTCATCGTACTGGATTCCTCACACGGCCATTCCGAGAACGTTCTTCGCTGCATGCGCATGGTTAAGGAAGCGTTTCCGGATCTTCCGGTCATCGGCGGCAACATCGCAACAGCCGAAGGCGCCCTTGATCTCATCAAGGCCGGCGCGGATGCTGTAAAGGTAGGTATCGGTCCCGGATCCATCTGCACGACCCGTGTCGTCACCGGAATAGGTGTGCCTCAGATCACAGCGGTCATGAACGCGTATTCCGTTGCTAAGGATTACGGTATCCCGGTCATCGCGGACGGCGGCATCAAGTTCTCCGGCGATATGACCAAGGCCCTTGCGGCAGGCGCCAATGTCTGCATGATGGGTTCCATGCTTGCAGGCTGTGAAGAGAGCCCCGGAGCAACTGAACTCTATCAGGGACGCAAATATAAGGTATACAGAGGCATGGGTTCCATCGCAGCCATGGAGAACGGCAGTAAGGACAGATACTTCCAGGAAAATGCCAAGAAGCTTGTTCCCGAAGGCGTCGAAGGCCGCGTAGCCTATAAAGGCGAGGTTGAGGACGTTATCTTCCAGATGTGCGGCGGTATCCGCAGCGGTATGGGTCTTACAGGCTCTCATAACATCAAAGAACTTCAGGAGAAAGGCCAGTTCGTCAAGATCACGGCCGCTTCCCTCAAGGAGAGCCATCCCCACGATATCCAGATCACGAAGGAAGCCCCCAACTATTCCATGGAGGACGCCTGATCTGTATTTTGACTGATAGTATATAAATCCAAATAACATGAAGCAGGAGCAGCAATGGGTAAAGAAGAACTGAACAGAGATGACGCGCCGGTCTCCGCAGAGGAGAAAGTCAGCCGCCATTTTATTGAAAAGGAAATTGACAAGGACCTCGCCGAGGGCGTTTATGACACCGTCCACACACGTTTTCCCCCCGAGCCGAACGGCTATCTGCATATAGGGCATGCGAAGAGCATACTTCTCAACTACGGCATGGCGCAGCAATACGGCGGGAAATTTAACCTTCGTTTTGACGACACTAATCCCACAAAGGAAAAGAGCGAATTTGTGGAGTCCATCAAGGAGGACGTGGCGTGGCTCGGAGCTGATTACGAAGACAGGCTCTTTTTTGCCTCCAACTACTTCGATCAGATGTATGAGATCGCTGTAGATCTTATCAAAAAAGGGAAGGCCTATGTGTCTGACCTGACTGCGGAGCAGATGAGGGAATACCGCGGAACACTCGACGAGCCCGGGATCAATGATCCCAACAGGGACAGGAGTGTCGAGGAGAACCTCGATCTCTTCACAAAGATGAAAAACGGCGAATTCGCGGACGGAGAGAAGACTCTGCGCGCGAAGATCGACATGACAAGTTCCAATATGAACATGAGGGATCCGATCCTCTACAGAGTGGCTCACATGTCCCATCACAATACGGGCGACAAGTGGTGCATCTATCCGATGTACGACTATGCGCACCCCATTGAGGACGCGATTGAGAATATCACACATTCGCTGTGCACACTTGAGTTTGAAGATCACAGGCCGCTCTACGACTGGGTCGTCAAGGAAGCCGGTTTTGTGCATCCTCCCAGACAGATCGAATTTGCCAAGATGTATCTGACCAACGTGGTCACCGGCAAGAGATATATCAAGAAACTTGTGGAAGAGGGTATCGTAGACGGATGGGATGATCCCAGACTTGTGAGCATCTCAGGCCTTCGCCGCAGAGGCTTTACTCCCGCGTCCATCAAGAAATTTGTGGAACTGAGCGGTATTTCCAAGGCGCAGTCCTCTTCGGACTACGCAATGCTTGAGTACTGCATCAGAGAAGACCTCAAGCCGAGCTGCAGCAGAATGCTCGCGGTTCTTGATCCGCTCAAGCTGATCATCGACAATTATCCCGAGGATCAGACAGAAATGCTTGACGCGGACAATAATCTCGAGAATCCCGAACTTGGTGTAAGACAGATTCCCTTCGGCCGGGAACTCTGGATCGAGAGAGAGGATTTCCTCACAGCTCCGATCCCCAAATACAAGAGACTCTATCCCGGAAACGAAGTCCGTCTGATGTATGCTTATTTCGTAAAGTGCACCGGATATGACACCGATGAGAACGGAAATGTTACCGCTGTGCACTGCACTTATGATCCCGAGACCAAGAGCGGAAGCGGATTTACCGGCCGCAAGGTCAAGGGCACGATCCACTGGGTCAGCGCTAAGGAAGCGGTGCCGGTAAAGGTAAGACTTTACGAGAATATCGTAGATGAGGAAAAGGGTGTGTACAATGAGGACGGTTCCCTCAATCTCAATCCCAATTCCCTCGTAGAGTGCTGCGCTTATGCGGAGCCCGCCCTTAAAGACGTGAAGCCTTTCGACAGGTTCCAGTTTGTCAGAAACGGCTATTTCTGCGTGGACTGCCACGACTCCAAGGAAGGCGCGCCTGTATTTAACAGGATCGTAGGCCTTAAGAGCTCATTCAAACTGCCGAAGTAAGTTACAAGTCAAATTAATAAAAGCGCATGGATCCCGACATCCATGCGCTTTTTTATCATCATCGGTAAAACTCAGTCATATGTCTTTTCGAAGAATTGTATC
This sequence comes from Lachnospiraceae bacterium UBA6998, assembly GCA_002448395.1. Lineage (GTDB taxonomy): Bacteria > Bacillota > Clostridia > Lachnospirales > Lachnospiraceae > CAG-791. The sequence goes on from DJXS01000109.1 coordinate 62,067, forward strand.
AGATCATTGATCTCCGCTTCAAATCTAACAGGATCAAAGTAGCCGTCTTCAAGAATCTCCAGGGCAGTATCTTTTCTGGCCAGGTCCAGAAGTCTGCTGATCTTTGCAGCATCTTCAGCTGAAAGGGAATCCGGCAGAACCGATCCTGCAAGAACTTCTGACCGCTTTTCATTGTACAGTGCTGTGTCTGAGAGGATGTCTTCAGGGTTTTCGCAGGCGTTCCCGCTTCCCGCTCTCTCAAGAAAAAGGAACAGATAAGGGTACCTGCGCATGACCGCGCATTCGGACGCAGTGATCTTTCTCTGCAGTTCAAAATAGGGAAGAGGCCCGGCCTTTGAAATCCCGGAGTTAAGTTCGACAAGAGCGAATCTGGTGCTGTATTCGGCAAGGAACTCGTAGATACCGGATTTACTGTAAAAATAGTGAAAGAGCAGACCTTTGCTGATCCCTGCCTCCGCAACGATCTCATCGGTACTTGCGTGGCGGAATCCGTCCCGCGAAAACACTTTCAGCGCTCCGTTGATCATACTGTTCTGTTTGGTTTTATTTAAGTCCCAGAATTTGTCATTCACTGCCGCTTCCTCCTTTCCCGGCTTCATTTCCTTAATGATAACATTGCCCAAATCCCGCTTCAAGAAAGAGCGCAAAATTATAATATGTTTACAATTGTATCTTTAATTTTGGGACTAAATAGAGTAGTATGAAATACAGCAGGGCGGTTTTGCCCGATATAAAATCAACAGGAGGTCAATATGTTCAAATTAGGAAAACTTCTTTTTGGTCTTGCGGTGGCAGGCGCAACTGCGGCAACGGTTTACAACTATCTGGATCAGACGAACAGTGAGCCGGATGAAGATTTTGACGAGGATTTCGAGGACGACGATATTGAGAAATCTGAGGAAGAAGACTACACAGAGAAACTGAAAACGGCAGCAACGAGAACTTACACTACGATCAAAGAGAGCTCTGCGGATGCAATGGCGAAGGTCAAGGAAGCGATTGGCCCCAAGGGCGAGGAAGTTCTTGACGTTGTCGGCGAGACAGCTGAAAAGGTTAAAGGTGTGGTAGCAGATTCCGCCGCACGTGTGAAAGACATTCTTCAGGAAGAAGAGAGCAAAGTCGACGAAGAAGCCATCGAAGATGCGGTAGCGAATGCGCAGGCAGAGGAAATGGCTGCTGAGGAAGAAGCCCCCGAAGAGGCTGCTGAGGAAAAAGAAGAATAATAGATCAATCAATGATTTGTTTTGCAAATCTTCTTGACTATTTTTATGTTCTTGATTAGAATCTCTTTAGATTTTTTGAGGGAAGGACATCAATGAGTCGGAGAATTGTCAATCATTTGAATTTCATGAGTTAATATTAAGCACGTCAGGGTCAGTGTTCCCTGACGTGTTTTTTAAGGGGGTATCATGGAATTTAAGGACCACGGGAATCCATCGGCTTATGCGGCCATCCGGTCCGGATCTTTCCCGGATCTTACAAACAGGAGGAAATACAGATGAGTAAAAACGAGTACAGAGTCGGCGAGCGCGCCATTTACGATGCGCGTGAGCTGGGTACGGGCAAGATGGTCGTACTGGGACTTCAGCACATGTTCGCTATGTTTGGCGCTACAGTGGTCGTTCCGCTGATCACAGGCCTGAATGTTTCCACAACACTGTTGTTCGCAGGTCTTGGAACGCTTCTGTTTCACTTGATCTCCAAGAAAAAGGTTCCCGCATTCCTGGGTTCCTCATTCGCATTCCTTGGCGGTTACGCGGCGATCGCACCTCTAAATGCGGACGGTTCGCCCAGTGAACTTCTGCCCTATGCATGCTTCGGCGTCGCATGCGCAGGACTGCTTTACCTTATTCTGGCAGCACTCTTTAAAGCGTACGGCACCAGCAAAGTAATGAAGTACTTCCCGCCGGTAGTTACAGGTCCTATCATTATTTCGATCGGACTTAACCTTGCGCCTTCGGCGATCAATAATATTGAGTCTTGCTGGTGGGTAGCTCTTGTCGCGATCATTATCGTTGTAATCTGCAATATCTGGGGTAAGGGAATGATCAAGATCGTTCCGATCCTGCTCGGTGTTATCGGCTCCTATCTCTGCGCGGCAGTGGCAGGACTGATCGATTTCAGCCAGGTAGCGGCAGCTCCCTGGATCGGCATTCCGATCAGCTACAAGAACACAGTATTCTCTATTTTCACCGGCGGCAACCTCAACGCGGGCCTTCTGCTCACAAGTATCGTGACCATCATGCCCATCGCGCTCGCGACAATGATGGAGCATATTGGCGATATCTCAGCCATCAGTTCCACCTGCGGCATTAACTACATCAAGGATCCCGGACTGCACCGCACACTGACAGGCGACGGTCTTGCCACAGCGATCGCTTCTCTGTTCGGAGCTCCGGCTAACACCACATACGGCGAGAACACCGGCGTCCTGACTCTGACAAAGGTCTATGATCCCCGCGTCATCCGTATCGCGGCAGGATTTGCGATCCTGATGTCCTTCTGCCCGAAATTCGCGGCTATCATCGAAGTTATGCCCGCCGCAACGATCGGCGGCATCTCTCTTGTCCTCTACGGAATGATTTCTGCAGTCGGTGTCAGAAACCTTGTTGAAACGAACACTGACTTCTCTAAGAGCAGAAACGTCCTGATCGCGGCGCTGATCATGGTTCTTTCCATCGGTATCAGCTATTCCAACGCAGGCGCGATCAACATTCCCGTCGGTTCAATGACACTGAGCCTTTCCGGTCTTGCTACCGGTTCCCTGGTAGGTATCATTCTCAACGCGATCCTGCCCGGCAAGGATTACAAATTCGAAGATGACAAGCCCAACCGCACGGGTGTCAACTTTGAGATCATCTCCGGTGAGACGATCGTCGAGAGCCGCGAGAAGGAAAAGAAATGATCATTTGAATCAACTGAATACGGAGATACCAAGGAAGCATCGCCTTATCAGGCGGTGCTTCTTTTATTTGTCCGGCTGGTGTAAGATAAATAATGTGACGGAGGTGACAGAAGATGAGTTACAGATTTTGCTTTGGCGCTTCAGGGTCGGGAAAGAGCCGGCTTCTCCACAATATGATATTGGATCAGGCGCAGGACGCGCTGGGCGGACAGGGGAATCCGGACAGCAATTATGTGATCATAGTTCCGGACCAATATTCCATGCAGACCCAGAAAGAGATCGTCTCTGAATCCCCTCAGAAGGGGATCCTCAATATAGATGTCCTGAGTTTTGGAAGGCTCACTCACAAGATCTTCGAGGAGACCGGAGTCTCTCACAGAGCTGTTCTCGATGATATGGGGAAGACCCTTCTTCTGCGCAGAGTTGCGGGGCAGTGTGAGCCGGATCTGAAAATCCTCAGGAAGAGCATTCACTATCCCGGAATGATCTCGGAAGTAAAATCCGTGATCTCCGAGTTCATGCAGTACGGAATCGGCGCTGCAGAGATGGAACTGATGCAGCAGTATGCCGGGAGCAGAGGACAGGGAGCTCTGAACGCACGGCTTTGTGACCTGCAGATTCTTTACACTGCTTTTATGAAGGCCAAGAGAGACCGCTTCATCACCAATGAAGAAATGCTTGATCTTTTGGCAGAAGCGATCCCCGCCTCCGAATGGGTAAGGCGCAGTACCTTCGTGCTGGATGGGTTTACAGGTTTTACACCGGTTCAGTACAGGGTTATAACGGCCCTGATCAGATACAGCCGGGATGTGATCATTTCGCTTTCTCTGGGGAAGGACGACGGTCCCCCCATAGAAAAGGTCTGCCTGAACAAAAATCCGGGCAGGGAGGATTCTCTTTACTATCTTACAAGAAAGACTGTATGTGATCTTGAGAAACTTGCTTTGAAGGAAGGGCTTGTAAGAGGAGAGGATCTGTATGTTTCAGATCCTGATGAAGTGCCGGCGCGTTTTCGGAATAACCCGGTGCTGGCGCATCTCGAACAAAATATCTTCCGATATCCGACTCTTCCATATGAAAAAGAGACCGGCGGCAGGATCCGGATCTTTGAGACTGATACGCCGGAAGAGGAAGTAAGGCAGATCTGCATTGAGATCAAGAGGCTGGTGCTCACTGAGGGTTACCAGTACAGGGACATTTCCGTTGTATGTGGTGACCTTGACAGATGCGGGACAGCTTTTGAGAAGCACGCGCCCCGTTACGGAATCCCTCTTTACGTGGACAGGACCAGTTCCGCGGGACTAAATCCTCTGACGGAAGCAATTCGAAGCGTTTTGGGGATCAGAGCGGAAAGCTACTCCTATAACAGCATTTTCCGCTACTTGAGGAGCGGTATGAGCAGTCTCACCAGAGAGGAGACGGATCTTCTGGAAAATTACTGCCTCGAACACGGGATCAAGGGCCGCAGAAAATGGGGCCTTCCTTTCGATGCACAGACAGAGCATCTCAGAGTGCGCTTTCTTAGTGAGATCGAGCCCGTCGCTGGCCGCGTAACAGATGAGCGGATCCCTCCGCGCACTGCCGCAGAACGGACGCGTCAGCTCTATGATTTTATGGTGAGTCTCTCCATGGAAGAAAAAATGGAGGAGTGGAGCAGCAGATTCAGCGAAGAGGGAGATTTCGTCAGGGCAAAACAGTTCAGTCAGCTCTATCGCTATGTGATAGACCTTCTGGAGCAGATCCATGATCTTCTCGGAGACGAGGTGATATCCAATAAGGACTATCTGGAGCTTTTGGAAGCCGGATTTGAAGAGATCAGGCTCGGCACTCTTCCCCAGGAGACGGACAGACTGCTGGTGGGCGATATCGAAAGGACAAGAGTATCGCAGTGCCGTATTCTGTTTTTTACAGGAGTTAACGACGGGAATATCCCGAGGGGAACATCCCGGGGAGGACTTCTCTCAGACCTTGACAGGGAATTCCTTCGCTCTTTTGGGACGGAGCTTTCGCCGACACCCCGCCAGCAGATGTATCAGCAGAGACTTTATCTCTATATGAATATGACTAAGCCGACAGACGCCCTCTATCTTTCTTTTGCCAGAACGACACCGGAGGGCGGATCGCTTCATCCTTCCTACCTGATCCCTATGATCAGAAAGCTCTTTCCCGAGGCGGCTGTGGAACATCCTCAGCTCAGACCGGCAATCGAACAGCTGACAGGAGTAAGTGACAGCACTGTCTGGCTTTCCGGTGCGCTCAGGGATTACGCGCAGGGAAAGATACAGGAAGGTTCTCAGGATGCAAATGCCCTCAAGACGACATATGGATATATTGTGCGCACGGGCAGCATTGATAACCGAAAGACACTGGAGAGTCTCAAAGGTGCCGCCTTTAAGAGATATGATCCGGTCATGATCAGCCCCGAAACTGCTCAGGCTCTTTACGGGCAGTCCATCATGGGCGGGATCACCCGGATGGAGACTGCGGCGCAGTGTTCCCTCAGACATTTCCTGCAGTACGGCCTTGGCCTGAGGGAGCGCAGGGAATTCACTGTCGAGTCGCTCGATACGGGCTCGATCCTCCACATGAGTCTGGACGCGTTCAGCCACAAACTCTTAAAAAAAGGCCTAACCTGGAACAGCTTTACCAAGGAGGAAGGGGAGGAACTGTCGACGGAAGCACTCAACGAGACCGCTGCAACCTACCACGACCTTCTTATGTACTCCACAAAGAGAAGTGAGTCCTGGCTCGCCAGAATGCAGAAGATCCTGGATCGCAGCACTGATACACTTCAGTACCAGCTTCAGCGGGGAGACTTCGTCCCGGAAGGGTATGAATTCGAATTTGGACCCGGCGGTGAAGCGGATCTGATCACATTTCCTTTAAGCGGCGGAAGATCCCTGAAACTGACCGGAAGGATAGACAGACTTGATCTGTGCAGAGAGGACGGCAGTGTTTTTGTCAAAATATTGGATTACAAGTCAGGTTCCCTCGATCTGGACGAGGATCTGATGAAACGAGGGATCCAGCTTCAGCTTCTCATGTATATGAACGCGGCAATGGACTATCTGGCCGCGCGAAATCCCGGAGCGGAGATCGTCCCCTCAGCCATGCTCTATTACAGGATCATTGACCCTGTAATTGACGGCAATAATAAAGGCGGGGAGGACAGCCTTCAGCTGATCAGAGAATCTCTCAGGCCAACCGGGATGATAAACTCGGATCCCGTCTCCTATAGGCATCTGGACCGATATGTGAGCGGAAAGAGCGACGTCATACCTCTTAAGCTGAAGAAAGACGGCGCCCCGGGAGCCGGCTCCAGTGTCTATTCTGCCGAAGGCTTCAAAGAATTGACCCGGGAAGTCACGGATGTAGTCTGCCGCCTTGCGGAAGATATACTGGACGGTAAGGCGGAAGCTAATCCGGCCGCCTGGAAAAATGACAGAACAGCCTGCGATTATTGTCCTTACAGGAGCGTCTGCGGTTTTGACCTCTCCATTGAGGGCTACAATTACAGAAAGTGACGGAGAATCTTATGGCTATTGAATTTACAGAACAGCAGACCAGGGTTCTGCAGGCGAGAAAGCATAATATACTGGTTTCAGCTGCGGCCGGAAGCGGAAAAACTGCGGTGCTCGTTGAGAGGATCGTGAGAATGATCAGCGAAGGCGATGATCCTGCGGACATCGACAAACTGCTGGTGGTCACCTTTACCAAAGCTGCCGCGGCCCAGATGAGAGAGAGGATCGGCGCCGCGATCTCCGCAAGAATCGAGCAGGAGCCTGAAAACGCCCATCTTCAGAGGCAGGAAACTCTGCTGCACAATGCCCAGATCACCACGATGGACAGTTTCTTCACCTTTCTTTTAAGAAACAATTTCAGCGACATCGACATGGATCCCGGTTTTCGCCAGATGGATCAGACGGAAAGCGATCTGATGCGAAAAGATGCGATGGACGACTTCCTGGAGGAAGGATACGCCTCGAATAACCTTTCACTTAAGATCTGCGCGGACTATTTCTGCCGCGGGGCAGGAGACAGAGAACTTGAGCTTATCCTGGAGGATCTTTACAAAAAGGCGGTCAGCCATCCCGATCCCGAAGAGTGGCTGCGTGATCGCGCGTCGGACTACTCGGCCACGAGCGAAGAAGAACTGTTCGGCTCTGCCTGGATGCAGTTTATTATCCTCACAGCTGCTGAGAAGATCACAGATCTGAAGCGTCAATATGAGCGTCTTCTTGATTTCTGCTCCCTGCCTGACGGCCCTGATCTCTATATTCCGCTTGTGAGAAATGAGCTTGCAGAGCTCAGCGCGCTCGGCGATGTGCCCTGCGCGGAGGAAGCCGGCAGGAGAGATCCCGCAGAGATGAGAGATCTCTGGGAGAGGATCATAGGGATCCTGAATATGAAATTCGAAAATCTCCCCAGGTTCACTCCCAAGAAATACCCCGATGTGGATCCCGCCAAAAAAGAGGCGGCAATGGCGATCAGAAACAGCGCCAAGGATGACGTGACAGAGCTCGGTAAAAAATACAAAAATGCGGATACGAGCCGCATTCTCGAGCGCATGGGACTTATGAGTGAAGCCGCTGCGGCTGTCTCGGATCTGACAATCAGCTTCCTTCGCTATTTTTCCGAAGTGAAGAAAGAAAAGAATGTCATCGATTTTGTTGATCTGGAGCACCTTGCGCTTAAGATCCTCACAGTCAGAGGAGAGGACGGCGTGTACCGCCCCGGAAGAGCCGCGAAGGCTTACCGCCAATATTTTGACGAAATACTGATCGATGAATATCAGGACAGCAATGAAGTACAGGAAGTCCTCCTTCGTATGATATCCACTGAGGATGAAGGTGTTTACAACCGCTTTATGGTGGGAGATGTTAAGCAGTCCATCTACAAATTCCGGCTGGCAAGGCCCGAGATCTTCATGGAGAAACTGGGAACTTATAAAAAACTTGATCCGGAGAAGGAGAGGATCGATCTTGACAGCAATTTCCGAAGCAGGGCGGAAGTACTTGACAGCGTAAACGAAGTCTTCTTCAGGATCATGAGAAGAGAGATCGGCGGAGTCGAGTACGACGACGAAGTCTCTCTGAAAACCGGCGCCTCCTATCCTGCAGCCTCAGATCCAGACATTTATAAAACAGAGATTCTTCTGGTCGCAGGCCCCGACAAGGACGAAGCCGATATGGTGCCGGATGAGATCGCGGAACTGAGCGACCGCCAGAAGGAAGCTATCGCAGTTGCAGGAAAGATCAGAGAACTGGTGAACGAGCTCCCCGTGAAGTCTGAGGACGGAAGCCTGAGGCCTTGCAGATTCGGGGATATTGTGGTCCTGCTTCGAAGCGGCTCGGGCTGGAATGAGGATTTCAGAGAAGTATTCGAGAGACAGGGAATCCCTTACTACATCGAATCCAAGACCGGCTATTTCTCGTCCTTGGAGATCCGGGGTATTCTGGAACTGGTCCGTGTGCTGGATAATCCCAGACAGGATATTCCTCTGTACGGTGCGCTGCGCGGCTACTGGGGAGATTTCAGCGAGGAGCAGATCGCCCGGATAAGGCTAACAAGCCGCGAAAAGGGCGTTTCTCTCTATGAATGCCTCAAACTCAAAGCGCTGGAGGTTTCCGGAGAAGAAACCGCGCTTGCCGAAAAATGCAGCGCGTTCCTGCAGTTTATTAACAGCTGGAGAGACAAGGTGATCTGCCTGCAGATCCGGGAACTTCTCACAGAACTCATCTCGCAGACAGGATATGAGGAGTGGTGCAGAGCGCTGCCCGGCGGCGAACAGAGGAGCGCAAATCTTCAGTTCCTTCTCGCGCAGGCGGCTTCTTTCGACTCTATGGGACTGCGCGGGCTCTTTGATTTTGTCAGATATATCGACCAGGTCCATCACAGGGAAGTGGATTACGGCGAAGCCAATACTCTGGATGAAAACGCGGATGTTGTCAGGATCATGAGCATCCACAAGAGCAAAGGCCTGGAATTCCCTGTCTGCATAGTGGCCGGAACCGGCAAGCAGCACAGCTATAAATCCCATGATACCAAAGGGAGTTTTATCTGTGACAACGACTGGGGCATTGGCATGGACTATTGGGATCCTGAACTCCGGTCCAAATACAGCACAGTCCGCAAAGAGGCTGTTGCCGATAAGATCCGAAGAGAAAGCCTCGGCGAGGAGCTCCGCGTTCTGTATGTGGCAATGACCAGAGCGAAAGAAAAACTCATCATGACCGGCTTTGTGAAAAACGGGGCCAAAAAATGCGAAGAGTGGGAGAAAAAGCTTCCCGTATGTATGAAACCCGGAGAAAAACTCCCCATCCCTTTGCTGTCCGAATCCGATAGTTTTCTTGAACTGATCTGGTACGCTGTGTGCTCAGCGGAACATCCGGAATACTTCAGGATCAATAAGGTGGAGTGTAAGGACCTGATCATTAAAGAAATGGAGCAGCAGAAGGAATACGGACTTCGCCGCCAGGAGATCGACATAGCAGGCGAGATCGGCGGAGCACCGCTGCCCGATCCGGTTCTGGAAGCGGAACTCGAGAAGATCTACTCCCGAAGATATGCGCACGAGAATCTCAGAGGTCTCTACACTAAGACTTCCGTTTCTGAACTCAAGATGGCATCCCTGAAGGAAGAGGGAGAAGAAGTCTTCGAACTGTTTCCGGAGAACAAGCCGTCACCGGTCATCGCTTCTTTTGCCAAAGTTGCAGAAGAGAATAAAGAAGAATGTAAGGAAAAGGCAGGCGCTGTCCGCGGCACGTTTACAGGCACCGAATACGGAACTGCGGTGCACAGGATCCTGGAACTGTTTGACTACGGCAGATTCGCGGATCCGGCTTCTGTAAGCCGCACTGAGTTCGATGAGTGGAGAGAGGAACTTTCCGCGTCAGCCAAAATACCGCCTACCTATCTGCAGCTTCCGTCCGCAGGGATTCTTGCTTTCCTTCGCAGCAGTCTGGCCGGCCGCATGGCCGCAGCCTCCCTGAGAGGGGAGCTGCACAGAGAGCAGCCTTTCGTCCTCGGCATTGAGGCGGACCGGGTGAATCCGGAATTTCCCAGGGAAGAGACCGTACTGGTACAGGGTATCATTGACGCATATTTTGAAGAAGAAGGAGAGCTCGTGCTTGTGGACTACAAGACAGATGCGGTGGAAAAGGAGCACGATCTGATCGACCGCTATAAGGTTCAGCTGGACCTTTATGAGCGGGCTCTCACACAGATAACAGGAAAAAAGGTAAAGGAAAAACTCATCTATTCCGTTTCTCTAAGGAAAACGATCGCGCTGTGAACAGGTGTGTTTTGTGCGGGCGGATTGTTAAGAAATTGCCTAATTCTGTAGAAAATGAATACGTTCAATGGTATAATATTTGGTGATAAGAATAATTTGTCTATTTTTTATCAAGAAACGCTGCATGCAGCTAAATATCAAAGGAGGTTACAATGAACTTTTTTAACGACGAGATCCATGAAGAGATGCTGGGCCTGTATCGTGATTTCGCAACAGGCGTTTGCGCTCCCATCGCTGCTGAGATCGACGAAGAGGAGAAATTCCCTGTAGAGTCATTCAAGCAGGCAGCTGAAATGGGACTTATGGGTATTCCTTTCCCCGAGGAATACGGCGGAGCAGGTCTGGACGAGCTCTCCTATGCTCAGTGCATCGAAGAAGTTTCCAAGGTTTGCGCTTCCACAGCAGTAGGCATTTCTGCTCACACATCCCTCTGCGCATGGCCGATCTACAAGTTCGGTACAGAAGAGCAGAAGCAGAAATATCTTCCTCAGCTGCTTTCCGGCGAGAAGCTCGGCGCTTTCGGTCTGACTGAGCCCAACGCAGGCACAGACGCAGCAGGTCAGAAGACTGTTTTTGAAGACAAGGGCGACTACTATCTGGTAAACGGCTCCAAGATCTTCATCACAAACGCAGGCTATGCAGACATTTTCGTAGTTTTCGGTATGACTGACAAGTCTCTCGGCAACAAGGGCATCACCGCTCTGATCATGGAGAAGGGGATGGAAGGATTCAGCATCGGCTCCCACGAGAAGAAGATGGGTATCCGCGGATCCAGCACCTGCGAGCTCGTATTTGAGAACGTCAAGGTTCCGAAGGAAAACCTCCTCGGCGAAGTCAACAAGGGCTTCAAGGTAGCTATGATGACTCTGGACGGCGGCCGTATCGGTATCGCTGCTCAGGCTCTGGGTATCGCAGAAGGCGCTCTTGATGTCACTGTCGAGTATGTTAAGCAGAGAGTTCAGTTTGGCCGTCCGATCGCCAAGTTCCAGAACACTCAGTTCGAGCTTGCTAAGATGAAAGCTAATACTGAGGCAGCTAAGATGCTGGTTTATCGCGCAGCTAACGCTGTTGACGAAGGCAAGCCTTACACACAGCTCGCAGCTGAGGCTAAGCTCGTTGCTGCAGCTAACGCTTCCGACGTTACACGCAGATGCCTGCAGCTGTTCGGCGGCTACGGCTACACACGTGAGTATCCCATCGAGCGCATGATGAGAGATGCCAAGATCACCGAGATCTATGAAGGAACCAGTGAAGTTCAGATGATGGTCATCGGCGGCGCGATGCTTCGCTGATCGGATGTGATCTGAATAATTCGTAAATGACTGAGATTTGACCAGTCACAGTCAGCCCGGCGGATCTTTTCCGCCGGGCTGTTTTACTTTTTTTGTCTTTGCAGGAAGGAGAACAGGGCCGGTATGAATCGCGAACGGCTGGAGATCGGGTGGTACGCAGTACGGCCCTTTCTGTTCTATATGGTCCTCTTTATAACTGTCAGGGCTATCTTATACAGGCTGCTGGAATCAGCGCTTCTCACTGCATCCGCGGATATGACGCTTTACTATGAAGTGTGGAGCGATCTGGCCGATATCCTGATCATAGGGGTCTCAAGCGCAGCAGCAGCGATTCCGATCTTTAAAGAGGGAAGACGGGAAATAATGCTCACCAGGCGCAGAAGTTCCCGCTCCTGGATCGAAAAGAGAAAAGACAAGGACATACTAATTGGGCTTCTCCCATTCGGAACGATCTGCCTCTGCGCCTTTCTCAATCTTTTGCTGGGCAAATGGTCTCAGGACGTTTCCGTAACACTTTCCCCTTATGCTGTTCCTCTCGGAGCTGCTGTTTACGGGATCCTGACCCCCTTTATAGAGGAACTTCTCTTTCGCGGGATCGTATGGCACAGGCTCAGAAGAGGATTTACACCGCTTGAATCGGCTTTGCTCTCATCTTTATTGTTTGCCGCGGCTCACGAGAATGTTCCCCAGGCTGTATACGGATTTGTTATGGGAATGGTATTTGCCCTGAGCTATGAACTGACTTTGCGGTTTGAAAATCCTTTTCTGCTTCACAGTACATGTAATCTCTGCGTTCTTGCAGCTTCAGCAGCCAGATGGGGCAGGACCCTTAGAAGCCCCGCCTGGATCATTTTCTTCGCACTCGGGAGCGCAGCTGCTTTCGGATATTGGGGACATAGACTTCGTGAAACAAAATTCAAACTATAACTTGCATGTCTACTACCGGCGTGATATAATTTGAGAGCTGTTCTGATAACAGTTCAGCGATCGAGCAATTTAATCATACAGAGCACCGTTACTCCGGTGGCTTTCGGGCCCGGGTGCTCAGGTAAGGAGGAAAATCATGAAAGCTTCTATTCAGCCCAAGTATTATCAGGCAACTGTGACATGCAACTGCGGCAACACATTCGTTACCGGTTCCACAAAGCCTGAGATCCACGTCGAAGTCTGCTCCAAGTGCCATTCTTTCTACACAGGCACACAGAAGACTGCCGCTGCCAAAGGACGTATTGATAAGTTCAATAAGAAGTACGGCTACAACAACTAAGACAATTGCAGTGACTGCGAAAGACAAGGCGGAGTATACTCTGCCTTGTTTTTTGATATACAGACGTATATTGTATGTTTTGACAGTATACAGTCGCAAGGAGGAAGAATTTGAGCAACGAAAAGAGAGTGGAACAGTGCTACAGCGGGATCGGCGGACAGGCGGTTCTCGAAGGCGTCATGATGAAAAACGGCAGCGAATACGCTGTGGCTGTCAGGAAAGAGGACGGGGAGATCGTTATCAAAAAAGACAGATACGACGGGATCCTGTCCGGTACGCCGGTCAGAAAAATCCCGATCATCCGCGGCTTTTTTGTTCTCATCGACTCACTGGTCCTGGGGTTGAGAGTTACGGATTATTCCGCATCTATGTATGATCCCGAAGAAAGCACTGATCCCGACTCCCCTAAGGAGAAACTGATCACTTCCCTGATTTTCGCTGCTTCTCTGATCATTGCCGTCAGTCTCTTTATCCTTCTTCCCTATGCGGCGGCATCCTTTCTGGCCGGCCTGATCGGGAATTCAGGGCTTCTTGTGGTCATAGAAGGCTTTTTCAGGATCCTGATCTTTGTGATCTACATTTATGCGATCACAGCAATGAAGGATATAAGTCGTCTCTATCAATACCACGGCGCCGAGCACAAATGCATCAACTGCCTCGAGAGCGGGCTCCCTCTCACGGTGGAGAACGCCCGGAAGAGCACAAGGCTTCACAAGCGCTGCGGCAGCAGTTTTACGATGTTTGTAATGCTTGTAAGCATCATTCTGTTCTTTTTTATCAGAACGGACAGCCATCTGATGAGAGTCGCGCTCAGGATCCTTCTGATCCCCGTGATCTCCGGCGTCTCCTATGAGATCATCCGTCTTGCGGGAACCAGCAGCAATCCCCTTATTCAGCTGATCTCCAAACCGGGGCTCTGGATGCAGCTTATGACGACCAAGGAGCCCGATGACGACATGATCCGTGTGGGCATCGCCTCGGTAGAAGCGGTGTTCGACTGGAAAGGCTACCTTGTCCGGGAATTCGGCTATAGTCCTGAGAGCCTGCAGTCGTGAACTAAGGAGGAGAATTTGCACAATACACAGAGAACAGAATATTTCACTTACAGAGAAATATACAGCGAGGGAGCCGAAGCATTGGCAGCTGTCCTTGAACAAGAAAGAGAGGCACAGCTTGACGCACGGCTTCTTCTTGAGCATGTGTGCGGAACTTCTGTTCAGACATTACTGCTGGAAGGAGACCGTCCTGTTTCAGAGAGTGATGCAGATCTTTACAGAGAGCTCATAAAGCGCAGATGTTCCAGGGAGCCATTGGCATATATCCTCGGGAAATGGGATTTTATGGGACTTGAGTTCGGAGTCAGCAGCCATGTGCTGATCCCTGAACAGGACACGGAGAACCTTGTGGAAGAGGTCATGAGAGAACTCTGTGACGGCGACAGGATCCTGGATCTTTGCACCGGCAGCGGCTGCATTCTGCTCAGCCTCCTTCATTATTCCAACGCAACTACAGGCGTCGGCACAGACCTCTCTGAGGAAGCGATCGCTGCAGCCAGGGAAAATGCAGAAAGACTGGGACTGTCAGATCGGAGCGAATGGCGCACCGGAGATCTGTTCGAAGCTGTGAGACCCGAAGAGAGATTTGATATTATTGTCTCCAATCCCCCTTATATAGAGAGCGGCATAATTGCGGAACTGGAGCCTGAGGTGCGCATCCATGAGCCCAGAATGGCGCTCGACGGAGGAGATGACGGACTGGACTTCTACAGGAGAATCATTCCGGAAGCGGCTGATCATCTGGTTACGGGCGGAATGCTTTTTCTCGAGATCGGTTACGATCAGGCCGACCAGGTCAGTGCTCTTATGAAAGACGCAGGCTACTATGAAGTGAGGGCTATTAAGGACTACGGCGGAAATGACCGCATTGTATGCGGGATCAAGAGCATTCATCAATAAAAAGACGGAGAGAACCATGTTTGACAAACTTGACAGCGTCATGCTGCGTTACGAAGATATTCAGAGAGAACTTGCGAGCCCTGATATTGCCTCCAATCAGTCCAGGTTCAGAAAGCTCATGAAGGAACAGAGCGACCTGACCCCTCTTGTGGAAGCCTACGGAGAGTACCGGGACTGCCGCAGAGCGGCTGACGATTCCCTTATCATGCTGGAAGAAGAATCCGATGAGGAGATGAGGGAACTGGCCAAGGAGGAGCTGGCCGAAGCGCGCGCCAGGATCACCGAACTCGAAGAACATATCAAAATACTGCTGCTTCCCAAGGACCCCAATGATGATAAGAATGTCATCGTAGAGATCCGGGCAGGAGCCGGCGGCGATGAAGCCGCCCTTTTCGCGGCTGAAATATACAGAATGTATGTGCATTACGCCGAGGGCAGGGGCTGGAGATCTGAGCTTCTCGAATATGAGGAGATCGGGATCGGCGGAATGAAATCCGTCAGTTTTATGATCAAAGGCCAGGGCGCCTATTCCCGAATGAAGTATGAGAGCGGCGTCCACCGGGTGCAGCGTGTCCCCGCTACCGAATCCGGCGGAAGGATCCATACTTCTACGATCACTGTCGCTGTTATGCCCGAAGCGGATGAAGACATCATCATCGATATTCCCGAAAAAGACGTGCGGATCGATGTTATGCGGGCTTCCGGAAACGGCGGCCAGTGCGTCAATACCACTGATTCAGCGGTCAGGCTGACTCACTATCCCACAGGGATCGTCATTTACAGCCAGACCGAGAAATCCCAGCTGCAAAACAAGGCCAAGGCCTGGGCGCTTCTTCGCTCCAAGCTCTATGACCTTGAGATGCAGAAAAGACATGATGAAGAAGCTGACCTGCGCAGAAGCCAGATCGGCACAGGAGACCGCTCAGAAAAGATCAGGACCTACAATTTCCCCCAGGGACGCGTCACTGACCACAGGATCAAACTTACGCTCTATAAGATCGACGCGATCATGAACGGTGATCTGGATGAGATCATTGACAGTCTGATCGCTGCGGATCAGGCCGCCAAACTTCTCAAAATGAATGAAGCACTGTAAAAATCAAGATAACTTCCCTTCATATCTAATGGATGAAGGGAAGTTATCTTGTTATAATGGAGGGGAGGGGCAGTTCCGTCCGGAACTGGCATGAACAATCACTATTTTCATAAGGGGTATATGTAGCATGGCAGTGCATTTATTCGCCGCGATCGACGTGGGCAGTTATGTCTATGAGATGAAGATCTTTGAACTGTCAAAAAAGAGCGGGATCAGACAGATCGACAGCATCAGGCATATGGTGGATATAGGTACGGACACTTATCACACAGGAAAAGTGTCCAGAGCTCACCTTGCGGAACTCAAGAGGATCCTGATCGAATCAGGCGAGATCATGAAGAACTATGGCGTTGAGGCTTACAGAGCATACGGAACCAGCGCTTTCCGCGAGATGAGGAATTCGAATATGGTCCTTGCCCAGATCGAGCAGGAGACAGGGATCCATATCGATATTCTTGAGAATACGGAGCAGAGGTTCATGGATTATAAGTCCGCAGCTTCCAAGGGAGAGGTATTCAACCATTTTCTCGAGCAGTCGACCGCGATCGTGGATATAGGAGGAGGCAGCATCCAGATCTCTCTCTTTGAAAAGGACAAACTCAGCGCGACACAGAACATGAGGCTCGGCGTCCTTCGCCTGCGCGAACAGCTGGCCCGGATTGGCGCAAGATCTGTTCAGAATGAATCACTGATCGAAGAACTCGTCAATACGCAGCTGAATGTATTTAAGAAGCTCTATCTCAAGGACCGGGATATCAAGCAGATCGTCGTAATTGATGACTATCTCTCCGACGCGTCCCGCAACGGCAAGAATTTCACGGGAGCAGGACGGATGATCCCGGGCGCAAAGGGACAGGCCGAGTTTTTTGACACAGCAGCTCTGAGCGCATTTATCGAGGGACTCAAAGATTACAATTCCTTTGACCTGTCCACGAGACTTGGGATTTCCGACGAGAAGATCCCGCTTCTCACGATCAGTTCCATCATAATCAAATGCATTGCCAAAATGATGAAGGCAGATATCATCTGGGTGCCTGATGTCACGCTCTGTGACGGCATGGTTTATGACTACGCAATCGCAAAGAGATATATTAAACCGGAGCATGACTTCGAGCAGGATATCCTGACCTGTGCTCTGGAAACCTCTAAGCGCTACAGGGGAAGTGAAGACCGCGCAAAGACGCTTGAACTCATCGCGCTTCAGATTTTTGACAGCATGAAGAGGATCCACGGTATGAAAGACCGGGAGAGACTTCTTCTCAGGCTCTGCGCTATCCTGCATGACTGCGGCAAATACATCAGCATGCAGAACCTCTCTGAGTGCTCCTACAATATCATCATGTCAACTGAGATCATCGGACTTACGGGCCGTGAGCGGGAGATCGTCGCCAATGTAGTCAGGTACAATCACAGAAGATTTGTATATTACGAAGAGCGCGGCTCAGGATCGGGGCTCACTAAGAAAGACTATATGATCGTCACCAAACTGACCGCCATCCTGCGGCTTGCGAACGGCCTCGACAGATCCCACAAGAAGAAATTTACGGACGTAAGGATCAGACTCCGGGAAGGACAGCTGCAGATCACTGTCAGCACTAAGAAGGATATAACACTCGAAAAGGGACTGTTTGACAACCGCGCTAACTTCTTTGAGGAAGTCTTCAGCGTCAGGCCTGTGATAAGGCAGCGTGAATTCTAAGTTCAGGGGGGAGAGTTAACAATGGCATCAGAAACAATTGATTTCAGAAATCCGCAGTATTACATAAACAGAGAACTGAGCTGGATCGAATTTGACAGACGCTGCCTCAGCGAGGCGCGCAACAAGGAAAATCCGCTTCTGGAAAGACTCAAATTCCTGAGCATCACTGCCTCTAATCTGGACGAATTCTTCATGGTCAGGGTTGCATCGCTGCAGGACATGGTGCAGGCCGGATATAAAAAGAAAGATATTGCGGGAATGACCGCTTCCGAGCAGCTTTCCGCCGTACTCGAGGCGACGCACACATTTATGCAGCAGCAGTACTGGACGCTGAACAGACAGCTGATCCCGGCACTGGAAGAGCAAAAGCTCAGTATTGTGCGCGATCTCGACACTCTTACCAAATCGGAGATGCGCTTTATCGAGGACTATTTCACAACCTCGGTATTTCCTGTACTGACTCCCATGGCTGTGGACAGTTCCAGGCCTTTCCCTCTGATCCGAAATAAGAGTCTTAATATAGGAGCTCTACTGACAAGAAGAGAAACTGCCTCCCCCGGCATTTTAGGAAGCGGTAAGAAATCCAAGAAAGCAGGAAAATCCGGCAAAGAAAAATATGAGTTTGCCACCGTGCAGGTTCCCGGTGTTCTCCCCAGGATCCTGATGCTGCCCAGAAAAGAAGGCGATCCGGGAAGACTCGTCCTTCTGGAGGATATCATTCGCAGATTCCTGCCCAGCCTCTTTGTAAACTATGAGGTCAAGTGCTCCAGCCCTTACAGGATCATGAGAAGCGCGGATCTTGATATCGCCGAGGATGAGGCGGAAGATCTTCTTAAGGAGATCCAGAAGCAGCTTAAAAAGCGCCAAAGAGGCGACGCGATCAGGCTTGAAGTGGAAAAAGGGATCGACAAACAGCTCCTTGAACTCTTAATGAAAGAGCTTTCCCTGAGCATGGATTTCGTATACGAGATCGACGGTCCTCTTGATCTTACTTACCTTATGAAGACTTACGGGATCGAAGGCTACGACGATCTTCGGGAGCACAGATACGCCAAGCCCCAGCTTGTCCCCGAATTCCCTTCGGGCAGCGATATTTTCGAGCAGATCAGAAAAGGCGATGTTTTCATGCATCATCCTTATCAGACTTTTGACCCTGTTGTGAAGTTTGTTGCAGCTGCTGCGGTAGATCCTGATGTGCTTGCGATCAAACAGACTCTTTACCGTGTCAGCGGCAATTCTCCGATCGTCGCGGCGCTCGCAAGAGCAGCTGAAAACGGCAAGCAAGTCACGGTCCTTGTAGAGCTCAAAGCCAGGTTTGACGAAGAGAACAATATCGAGTGGGCCAAACAGCTTGAGAAAGCCGGCTGTCACGTTATATACGGACTCCAGAATCTCAAGACTCACAGTAAGATCACGCTGGTAGTCAGAAGAGAAGAGGACGGCATCCGCAGATATGTTCATCTGGGAACAGGAAACTACAATGATTCCACTGCGAAACTCTATACAGACGTAGGCCTTATGACCTGCAGCGATCCCATCGGAGAGGATGCCACAGCGGTATTTAACATGCTGTCAGGTTACTCCGAGCCCAGATTCTGGAACAAACTCAGTCTTGCTCCGCTCTGGCTCAAGGACAGGTTCATCAACCTTATCGGGCGCGAGCAGAGACACGCAGAGAACGGCGAGACAGCGCACATAATCGCTAAGATGAACTCCCTGTGCGATCCTGATATCATGGAAGCGCTTTACAGAGCGAGCGCGGCAGGAGTGGAGATCGAGCTGATCGTGAGAGGCATCTGCTGCATCAGGCCCGGCATTCCCGGAATCAGCGAAAATATCACTGTTCGTTCGATCGTAGGCAATTTCCTGGAACACAGCAGGATCTACTATTTTGAAAACGGAGGATCTCCCGAGATCTACGCGGCGAGCGCGGACTGGATGCCCAGAAATCTGGACCGCCGTGTCGAGATCATGTTCCCGCTCGAAGACAGCAGGATCCGGGAAAAGGCGCTCCATATTCTGAAGCTGGAACTGGAGGACACAGTAAAAGCTCATATCCTTCGGAGCGACGGAACTTATGACCGGGTAGACAGAAGAGGTAAGGAACTGATCAATTCACAGCTCTTGTTCTGCGAGGAAGCTGTGAAGGAGGCGAGTTCTCTTAAGAGCGGCCGCGACAACCGCACCTTTATTCCAAAGGAACCCGTGAACACACAAGCGGATTATTAACATTTATCACTCTTTATGGTATTCTGAATATATATGGGCACCAATCCAATCAGGACGCCGCAGTGAACAGGAGGGCGCAGTTATGGCACAGGTATCCGAGATCAAAAAGGCACCCGCTAACCGTACGACAGGTTACGAGTATGAAAAAGACGCCAAGTTCGTCGCTTATGTCTCATCTTATACGAGAGGAAAGGGAGAGAAGTACGGAATCAGGATCTATGACGTTGATATGGAGAATGGCTATCTGACTCAGAAAAAGCAGATTGAGATTTCCAACTCTTCATATGTAACGATCTCTCATAACAGGAAGTATCTGTATTCCATCACCGATTTTGGAATTGAAGCATACAGGATCGTTAAGGGAGGAGATCTTGAACAGATCAACCTCGCTTCGATCAACGGGATGAGAGGCTCTTACCTCTCTACAGACTATGAGGACGAATTCCTCTTTGTTTCCGGTTATCATGACGGCAAGATCACAGTGCTCAGGCTCAATGAAGACGGATCTGTCGGGGATATCTGTGACGAGCTCTTTCTGAAGGGGCTCGGCAGTATTGCGGAGCGTAATTTCCGTCCCCATGTGCAGTGCGTGAAGATGACCAGAGACAATCATTTCCTTCTGGCTGCGGATCTCGGAATGGATCACGTCAATGTGTATACCCTCAACAGAAAGAACGGACACATCAAACAGTGCGCGATCCTTCATTCCGAACTCGAATCGGCTCCCAGGCATCTTAAGTTCTCCAAGGACGGCCATTTCCTCTACGTTGTCCATGAGCTCAAGAATATAATCGATGTATATTTTTATCACGAAGTAGACGGCGCTCCCGATTTTGAGAAGATCCAGACTGTGTCGACTCTCAACAATTATCACGCCACCGGTTCAGCTGCCAGTGCTCTGAATTTCTCTTCGGACTTCAAGTATCTGGTCAGTTCCAACGCCGGCGACAACTCCGTCGTGATCTACAGGATCGATCCTGATAACGGTTATCTGTACAAGATCCTCTGCCTGCCGATCAGCGGAGAGTATCCCAAGGACGCGGCGCTGTTCCCTGACAACAGGCACCTTGTGTCCCTTAACCATGAGTCCAATACGATGACCTTCTTCAGTGTAGATCTCGAGAAAGGACTGCTTGTTATGCACGGCAAGGAGATCAAGGTTGACAAGCCCAACTGCATCATCTTCCACAA
>DJXS01000116.1 GCA_002448395.1 Lachnospiraceae bacterium UBA6998
ACTTTTTAATCAGGGAGTTGCCCAGCGGGCCGCCGATCAAACTTCCCGCGATAAGGCCGAAAGTAGCCGCAGCTGTTGCAATTGTCGTGGCACCCTGAATGCCGAAGTCCTCTATGACAGGGCCGAAGGCTCCCGCCGTCCCGTGTCCGCCTACCATGGGAACGGAGCCGGTACAAAGGCCGATCAGCGGATCAACACCTAAAACGCGCGAGACACCGACAGCCAGGACATTCTGCAGGATGATCAGGAGAATGACCTGTACAAGGAAGATGATCAGGTCCTTCCCACCCTCCTTGAGGACAGCCAGGTTGGCCTGAAATCCCACGGAAGTAAAGAAAAACACCATGCAGATCTCACGGAAAGTGTCGTCATAAATAAACTCGACGACGCCCGTCACATAGAGAATACAGGAAATGATGGCGATCACCAGTCCGCCGACCACAGGTGCCGGGATGCAGAAGGTCTCCAGGAAACGGATCCTTTTGCGAAGAAACTGTCCCAGCATCAGGACACCGACAGCGATGGCAAGGGTAAGATACTTGTTAATCTCGATTGTGATCATGATCGCCCCTCCTTACTCTCCGGATGTCTGTACAGTAATGCCGCATTCCTGGTAGTACTGTGCTGCGCCGGGATGGAAAGGGATCGTGACTGACTCCACAGCTTTCTGTTCCTGAAGGTCGAATTCCACCGGAACTGCGTCGTTGAGCGCCGCCTTCTCCTTAAAGAGGGCGCCTGTGATCGTATAGATCTTATCTGCAGGGATCTTGTCCGATGCCAGAAGGACCGACATTACCGCCAGCGTCGTCACGTCGCTGTCCTGTCCTTTGTAAGTTCCTGCAGGTATCACTGCTTTTGCATAGAATCCGTAGGCTCCTGTCAAAAGATCGCTCTGCTGTCCCTCGATCGGAATGAGGTTTACAGGCGTCGACCCGGAGAGATCTGTGATGACCTGGGCCGGTGCGCCGGCTGTGCAGAACATCGCGTCGATGCTCCCATCGCCGAGCGCTTTTGACGCCTCTGCGTAAGTCATGTTCTGAACTGTCAGCATGTTGGATGTAAGCCCATAAGCCTGCAGGATCTGCGCCGCGTTCTTCTGTGTACCGGAATCCGCTTCGCCCACACTCACTTTCTTCCCGGCGAGGTCACTCACAGAAGCAATTCCCGAATCCGCTCTCACCACGATCTGCACCGGTTCCGGATACAGCGACGCGATCGCGGAGTATCCCTTCATTGCCTGCGTATCCAGCGTGCCTGAGTACATCTCGTCAATGACATCGGACTGGGCGATCGCCAGCTCCAGATAATCCTGAGAGAGCAGACGGATATTTGCCGCCGAACCGGCCGTCGTCTTTACTTCGACATTGACCTTATAGGGATCTTTCTGAAGCGTCTGGGACAAAGCCTTGCCAAGAGAGTTGTAGTTGCCGCCCTCTCCTGCTGTACCGATGCGGAGCCTTCCCTTCTGTCCGCAGGCCGTCAGCGCTGCCAGAACAAAAAGGAACGCCATTATAAGTGCTGTTTTCTTTTTCAATCCTTTCAAATGCATCCCCTCCTTACACTACTTTGCCAAATAACAGTCTCATTCCATAACACTTCACGTATGATGTATCTATTATCCACTATTTCACATTAAAGTGCAAAAGGATTAGTGCTGCTGAGATCAAAAAAGCCCGGAACCGCGGCGCAGTTCCGGACCTCATAATGTGGATATTATTTTCTATCGCGAATCCTGTCTCTGATCTTTCTGGCAATTCTTCCCGCTCTTTTGATCTCAGGCCGTGCGAACTCCCTGGCTGCCACGTCCTTGTCCGCAAGACTGACCAGGATCGCCTCTTTGGACTTGGGAGGATGGGCAAATGTCAGCGGCCACATGTGTCCCCTGATAATGTTCTTCTCCTTATCAGTCAGCTTAAAATCTTTGTCCGCTTTCTCTATTGCGATCTGCGGGTGACTTGTTCCGTGTTTATATGCGGTAAGACCCTGTTCCTTAATGCTGTACTGATAATAATCGTGCAGCATAGCTCCGCGCGCCAGTTCTTTCTCGTCAATCTTCCATTCGAGCTTCTCAGCCAGCTCAAAAGCCCGCCTGGCTACTGCTACGCAGTGATCCAGCGTATTGCTGCCATGGTGCTGCGGAAACTTGCAGAGCCTGATGATCCTGGGGTCACTGAGCAGTTTCTCCAGTTCGCTGTCAAAAAGTTCCTTATCATTTGTCATACACCGCTTCACCTCTCTTTCTGAATAGAGATCACCACAAATACCAGAAGTACAAACGGGTAGATCAGGAAGGGGATCAGCGAGACACTGGTCAGCTTCGCGATATTCGCCGCCACCAGCAGTTGCGCTCCGTAGGGTATTATCCCTTGCGCGATGCAGGAGCAGGTGTCGAGAAGCGATGCTGTCTGTCTGGGATCCACTCCGTATTCTTTCGTAATATCTCTGGCTATAGGTGCCGAAATAACGATTGCAACCGTATTATTGGCCGTTGCAATATCCATAAACGCCGTCAAAAAAGCAATGCCGTACATTCCGCCGCGCTTGCTGTCCGCTTTCTTGCGTATAAAGGCGAGGATTGCCTCGAATCCCCCGTTTTCCTTCATAAGCGCCGCGATGGATGCCACCAGGATCGTCACGATCATAGTCTCGAACATCCCGTTGATCCCGCTTCCCATCGAAGCCAGCGCCGTCGCGTAGGTCAGAGAACCGGTAAAGATCCCGACCAGCACGAAGAGAAGGATACCTGCCATCAGCACCAGAAATACATTGATCCCCAGGATTGACATAGCCAGTACGATGAAATAGGGAAGCGCCTGCCAGATATTGAATTCAAAGGTGCCGATGGAGACTCCCCTGCTCATGAATGCATAAACGACCAGAATGATCAGTGTAATGATCGCGGCGGGAAGAGCTACTCTTATATTTGTACGAAATTTGTCCTTCATTTCCACACCCTGCGTCTTGGTCGCGGCAATGGTGGTATCTGAAATAAAGGAGAGATTATCTCCGAACATCGCGCCGCCGACTACAATTCCGACACAAAAAGGAAGGGGCAGGCCGCCGTTTTGCGAGACAGCGCAGGCAATCGGCGCGAGGACCGAGATCGTGCCAACACTGGTACCCATGGCCATGGAGATCAGGCATGCGATCACGAACAGACCAGGGACTGCGAATCTTCCGGGAATGATATTGAGCAGCAGGTTGGCAGTGCTGGAAGCTCCTCCCGCCTGCGAAGCAATCCCGCTGAAAGCGCCCGCCATCAGGAAGATAAACAGCATGGTCACAATATTGTCATCGCCGATCCCCTTCGCACAGATATGGATCTTCTCGTCGAAAGTGCGCTCCTTGTTCTGCAGAAAAGCCGCGATCAGGGCGATTGAAAAAGCGAGCACCACAGAGACCACGTAAAACCCCATTTGCCCTTCTTCGGGCCTTATGTACTCGAAAAAGATCCCGTTTCCGAGATAGACCACGAGAAAGAGAAGTATAGGAAGAAGCGCTGAAGGGTTTGCCTGAGGTGCCGATGCTTGAGACTGATTCATATGTAAACCTCGATATTAAAATCAAACATAATTAAAATTGCAACAATAAATTATTATAACACAAAAAGACAGCCGGAAGCCATAAAACCTCCGGCTGTCTTATAACTATGATCTCTCGCCAGCAACTCCGGATCTTCCTGTTTTCCTTAGAAATATCCATATTGATCCCCTTTATACTGTTGCTATACACCCCTATATGTCATAATGAATCTGTTAACTCTAGTATACAGTTTTTTTGTTCACGTGAGACATAGAAGAAGCCATGATTCAAAGAAAAGAATTCTATATAAGCTGCGACGGGATCCGTCTGCACTGTAAACTGGACCGCCCGGTCCCTGAACCTTCGCGCGCATCACACTCCGGCAAAATACCGATGGTCCTGGTCATTCCCGGCCTCACCGGTCATATGGAAGAGCCGCACATCGCCGCGATCGCGGAAGCCCTGCCCCGAAACGGCTATGCTTCCCTGCGCGTCGAGCTCTACGGCCATGGAAAGAGCGGAGGAGATTTCCATGACCATACTCTCCTTCATTGGGCGCTGGAACTGATGGAAGTAATAGACTATGCCCGAAAACTCGATTATGTCTCAGAGCTCTATCTCTGCGGCCATTCCCAGGGCGGTACGGCTGCCGTTCTCGGCGCAGGGCTTAAACCTGACGCGCTCCGCGGGCTCATTTTGCTGGCACCCGCCATGCTGATGAAGGAGAACGCCATGACAGGCGGCTTCCCGGAAAGATTTTTCGATCCCGAACGGATTCCCGACGAGACGCTGGTCTTTGACGAGCAGCCTATCTCAGGAAACTATTATCGTGTGAACAGGCTTTTACCCTTCGACGATGCGATCCGGCTCTACGGAAACAGGCCGGTCCTGGTGGTCCACTCGGTGACAGACGAACTTGTCCCTTTCCGATACGGAACAGAGACCGCAGCAGCTTATCAGAACGCGGAACTCGTCGCTATTGAAGAGGACGACCACTGTTTTGAGACACACATCGATCTGGTAACTGAAACTATGATCCGGTTTCTGGATAGGATTCACGGATAGGCTGCTCGCAGACACAAAAAAGAAGCCTTGCTCTGCACGAACAAGGCTTCCTTTTATTTGTTCTAACTTACTTACCAGCTTTTCCAAGCATCTCCATCAGCGCATTCATTGTATCCTTTCCGGCCGCGCCTCCCGAGCTTCCTCCCGTCTTTCCGGACAGAAGCGCGCTCAGAAGATCCGATGTCCCGGAAGACCCCGAATTACCGGAACTTCCGGATGATCCAGAGCCCTTGGCAGATAAAAGCGCACCGATCAGCTCGATCGCGTTGCTGTCTCCTTCGAGCAGATTGATGGCAGCTTTCTTGGTCTTGGCATCTGCCTTACGGTATAATTGGACGAGTTTCTTCTCTGTGGCTGTCAGCTTAAGGGTGTCCAAAGTGTCCTTGACAGCGGCCGGCTTTTTCGCTGCTGTAGTCTTCTTTGCCGCAGTTTCTGTCTTAGAAGAAGTTTTTGCAGTACTGGTCTTCCCGCCGCCCGTCGCCGCATCCAGCAGCGATTTCTGCGTAACACCGAGGGCCTTCGCCATCTGTTTGAGCACGCTCTGCGCCGGCTCCTTTTCGCCGCGCTCTATCTTGCTGACGTCGGAGGCTGTGAGGCCGTCAACCTTTTCCGCGAGACCTGCTTGTGTGAAGCCTTTCTCTGTACGCGCCTTTTTGACAAGATCGCCTAATTTTTTGGACATGGATTCATCCCCCTTTCTGCTGCTCACTGCTTAAGCGGCATCCTGCCGCATAATTCTTTATACTTATATCTGATTATACAACGCCCGTCTGCTTGCAAAAAGGCATTGATGCTGTATCTTTACATCAATCCTCTAAATCACTATGTTAAACAATATATTGAATGCACAGTTTCATCACATATTTGTATTTCCTATGCCTCTAATGAATAGCAAAATATCTAATATAAGTATTTTACAATATCCCGTCCGTGAATTATCATCAAGAAAAAAAGGAGGACAAACAGACAATGAAAATATTCCAGACAAAAATGATCAGCGTTCTGCTTCTGAGCGCAGTGCTCCTCTCCTCCTGCGGATCCGCGACTGCTGCGGCCTCCGCACAGGAAAACACCGAAACGGCTGCAGAAGCCGCATCCGTTCAGGACGCTGAAACGCCTGATACCGCATCCGATTCAAAACAGGAAAATACAGATACTTCCGATACTTCCGCCGCAGAGGCCCAGAGCCTTAGCGGTATCTACGCCATGCCCACTTACGATACTGTTCCCGAAGAACTCCTCGAATGGCACGACGACGTGGATTACGGCACGATCGACGAAAATGTAGAATACTATTCCACAACCGCAGGCGACATCAAATACTGCAACGTGCTCCTGCCCGCCGGTTATGACGAATCTCAGGAATACCCCGTTTTCTACATGATCCACGGATGGGGCGGCGCATATGACTCCCATGTATATGACGGCTCAAGCCTGCAGATCCTTTACGGCAACATGCTTAACGAAGGTCTCACCGTTCCGATGATCATAGTCGGCGTCGACATGTACACTGATCCTCTGGCAGACAAGGATTCCAAATCCGAGGAAGAGATGCGCCTCTCCTATGACAAGACGGTCGAAGACGTCGGTCTGGACCTGATGCCTTTCATCGAAGAGCGCTACAGCGTTAAGACCGGACGCCTGAACACAGCGATCTCCGGAGTTTCCCAGGGCGCAACGACTTCCCTTGCCACAGGTTTCAGATGGCAGTCCAAAATAGCGTATATTGCAAGCCTTGCTCCCGACCCGGGCGTAATTCCCACCCCTTACTACGCGGGAACATACTGGAACTGGCCCATCTTCGACGAATTCTTTATCGAATCCGAAGAGACTATGCCCCGCTACATCTACCTGTCCGTAGGCACCGAAGACCCCTGGAACGTTGAGGTCACCGCTTACTACGGAGAAAAAATGGATGAAAAAGGCATCCCCAACCAGAATGACCTTGTGGAAGGCTATGGTCACGACGGCGACTTCTGGGACCTTGGCCACTACAACTTCCTGCAGAAGATCTTCCGGGACTAAAAAAATCGGAGAAACATCTCGGCTCAGACAAAGAGACCGGCGCATCCCCAATAGGGACGCGCCGGTTTTTTCATTTACGTTTTCATTCACGCAGCACTCTCAAGCCATCTCAAAGATAAGAATCCTCTCCCGTTTGTCTATATTCTCATAGAGTCCCGTGCAGTCGATCTCATCCACAAACTGCAGTCCGTCCGCAGTCATAAGAGCCGCCATCTCGGCCTCAAAGGGATAGTAAAAGAACAGATACATCTGTCTGGGATTCTCATAGTAAGACTGCTGAATTTTGCCAAGGACGGCCCGCAGGATCTCCTCTGCAAATGGATTGAAGAAATAAAAGCAGTCCTCATCCTCGATTTGATAATTCCTGGCATCCACGCACACAAAGCGAATTCCCTTTTTATATACTGCCGGAAGCTTCGACTGCTCAAGATTCTTCACCGCTTCTTCACAGAGTTCCTGATCAAACTCGATTCCCGTCGCGCGGCAGCCTGTCCTGGAACTGAGAAAGATCGCTGTGCGCCCCTTCCCGCATCCATAGTCGAGCACATAACTATCGGAAGAAATGTAACCGCTGTCAGCAAGAGCCTCCAGAATACAGTAATCCGTGGGCTCATAGGGATTGCAGGCTTCTTCGATAAAGTGATCGACTTTCCCTGCGGTCCTGATATTCAGTTTCTTCTCCCACCACTGTTCCGACATTGAATTCTCAATCCAGCCAATATACCCTGTTCTTCTTTCGCGGCGCCGGGCTCGGTAATTCCCCGTCGATATATCCGACTGCGCAGTGGCCGATGCCTTCCCAGTTTCCTTCTATCCCGAGTTTTTCCAATATGAATTTGTACTCAGACATCCAGAATTCCTCTTTAGCTCTGTGCACCCAGATACTGCCAAGTCCGAGCGAGTGTGCAGCGAGCAGCATATTTCCCATCACAAGGCTGCCGTCATAGAGATACGTCGGATGGTCTTTGTCTCCGAGAACGATCAGGATCACCGGCGCGCCGTGAAAAGGATCTGTTCCCTTTTTCATGCCCGCGATCAGGCGGTTCGAGTCCGAGAGCATGTCACGAATTTTCTTATTCGTGACTGCCAATATGATCGTAGCCTGTTCTCCCCTGCCGCTGGGGGCATAAAGGCCCGCCTCAATAATCTGTTCTATATCTTCCTTAGGAGGCATAACCGGTTTAAAGCTGCGTATGCTCCGGCGCTCCTCCATTGCCCTGATAACATCGTTCATCGTATATACCTCCCCAAAAAATCATAAGTTTTTGCGAATCTGTACTTCCACACTATCACATTTTCGCAATATTTTCCACCTGTCAAAAAAGAGCCCGCCGCTTTCACGATGAGCTCTTTACAACTATGATCTTATCTTTGTCCGTCAGGTCTCATGCCTCCGCCGTGCATTCCGCTCCGGCCCATGTCTCCGCCTTGCATTCCGCCTTGTGCGTCTCCATAGGTTGTGGAAACGTCTTCTAAGGTAATCTCTTCTGAGGTCTCTCCTGCTAAGACAGTGTATGTGCCTCCAACCTTCATCTCGGGACAGCTGATCAGTGCCGAGCTGAAGCTGCACGGAACTTCCCAGGACAACAGTACATTGTCGTCCGCATCTTTGACAGCGAGCGTGGTGCCTGCTTCCATGGCCGAACTTGTATTATAGAGAATCGATGCCTGAGTGGATGTCGAATCAAATGACTCCGCCATTGAAGACGCTCCACAGGCGATGATCGTTCCTCCTGTGATCTCTGCGACACCGCCGTTCTCACTTGCGTAATCTACAGCGCAGTTACTGCCGCTTCCCAAAAGACTGATGTAGATCGTGCCGCCGCTGATCTTAATGTCTCCGTTGGAGTCCAGTCCGTCAGCGTCCCGGCCGACTTCGTTAACAATCATGATGTTTCCGCCGCTGATCGAGATATATGTTTCCACATCTTCTGTATCAGCAGAAGACTGCCCGCTTCCTGAAGCTGTGCCCGTTTCCTGACCAGCCGGCATCTCGCCGCTCATGCCTTCTCCGCTCATATCGGGAGGCGTTGGCATTTCGCCGCTCATGCCTTCTGTGCCCATGTCGGGAGGTGTCGGCATTTCTCCGGTCGTGCCGTCATCCGTTCCTTTGCCGTGCATTCCGCCGTGTCCAAATGTGCCGTCGTTCCGGCCGCCGCCCATCTGACCGCCTCCGCCGAACATGTCGCTGCTGCCGCCGTTGGCGTTAAATCCATCGTCCTCGCAGTTGATCGAGACATCCCCGCCGGACACATCAATGATCAGTGCTTCAATTCCTTCATAGCAGTCGCTTATCAGGACCGTACCATCTGTGACGTATACAGAAGAATCCGAGTGAATCCCGTCATCTACAGCAGAGATATTGATCTCTCCGCCCGCCACAGTGATATCTCCCGTGGTATGAATGCCGTCGCCTGAAGCGGTTATGTCCAGCGTCCCGGATTCTATATACAGATACCCGTTTTCGACCTCATTAGCTGTCAGGACACCATCATCGCCTGCCGTCACTGTGATCGCTGCTTCTTTGATCCGGATGCTGTCGTTTGCATGGATCGCATCCTCTACTGCCGATATCGTAATAGTTCCGCCGGTGATCACCAGATCATCGTTGGCGGATATGCCATGACTGTACTGTGCCGTCACCGTAAGGCTCCCGCTGCCATTGATCGTCAGATCGTCGTGGGCGAAAACAGCGCCGTCTGTCCCGTCGCTGAGCGCAGTGTCGGAATAGGCTGAGCCGCTTGTCACTATATTTTGACTGCCCTCCGCAAGAGTCAGGAATACCTTGTCCGCCTGATCCACCTGAATACACGCATCGTCGCTGCAGTTGATCTCCACGCCGTCCAACAGGATCCACACCTTGGAGGAGTCGTGGGCATCCACGATTATGCTTCCGTCCGTAAGGCTCCCGCTGAACACGTAACGCCCGGCCTCCGCGATCACGACGTCTCCGTCATAGGCATAAGCGCCATTGCCGGAGATGGAGGCACCGTCTCCGGTGAGTGTGATCACCGCCGCGTCTGTAGTATCCCAGGAGCCGTTCTGGTCATTAGTGGTGAAGTACGCGGAATCAGAGTTCTGTTCCGCGTCATCATCCACGATCTTTGTGATCCCCAGCGCCTCTCCGTTCATGAACAGGACTGTCAGCACGAGGCTGCAGATAACGATGGCAACGCAGATCTTATCAAGAGTATTGTGCGTTGACATAATATCCTCTCTTCCCGGATCAGCCCATGTAGTCGCCGTTATAGCTGACGAGCACTGCGCTGTTCACTCCCTCGATCTGGGCCAGTTCGTTGACGAAATCCGTATTGTCATCTTTGAGCCTGATCTCAAGATTCAGCTCCACACTGCCTCTGCGGGCAGTTTTGCTCTTTACATTGCACTTATTGGTCTTCTCTTTGAGATAAGCCACTGCCTTTTCTTCGCTCGCGTGGTCATTGCAGTCAAGAACCACGATGTAAGGATTTGTGTTCTCTTTGCGTCTGGCAAAAAAGAGAAGGATAAGGCCGATGAACACACTGCCGAACACAGCCAGGGGGATCATTCCTGCCGCAAGGACAATGCCCGCCGCAATGGACCAGAACAGAAACGCGATATCGAGCGGTTCCTTGATCGCTGTCCTGAAACGGACGATGGACAAAGCACCGACCATACCAAGGGAGAGGACTACGTTGCTGGTCACCGCCAGGATCACGAGTGTTGTGATCATTGTGAGCGCCACCAGGGTCACTCCGAAAGTGGAGGAGTACATAACTCCCGCGTAGGTCATTTTATAGATCAGGTAGATGAACACGCCCACGGCAAACGCCAGAAGAAGCGCGAGTACCATGTCGAACATGCTGACTGCTGTTACATTGGCAAGAAAGCTTGATTTGAAAATATCCGAAAATGTCATTTTTTGTTCCTCATTTCTTTATATTTGAACCGCATTCGCGGTCTATTACTTAGTTGTAAATTCTGCACTGCGCGTATTTGGAGAACGCGCATACTCTTCTTCCGGGCGTCTGCACCGCGTCCCTGATGATCGAGGGCAGGTAGGCGTCCCATTTCACTTCCAGGATGATCCCCGCATCTCCCGCCGGAACCGTAACACAGTCGGGATTAAGGAAATCCGTACATCCCAGGCCTGTCCTGATGTCATAATCAAATGTGACCCTGACATTACCCGGCCTGTATATAAAAGGTTCTCTTGTGTAGTCGACGATCGTCATCGGTCTCATTCCCTGGTACCGCATCTTGCAGTACAGTTCCTGAATCAGGGAATGGGGCGAATGGAGCATCCAGTCGATGTCGCCGTCCACGATCTTCTGCGCCTGTTCCACGGTAAGGGGAGCTGAATATTTTGTCCCCAGTCCGTTCAGTTTGCTCTTTTTCTCGAGATGGATCACCGCCGACGGATCCCCGTTATAATATCGGATCCGGAATTTCTCTCTCCGGTTCACGCCGTCGACCTTCTCCCGCAGCGCTTTATCATTTAAATTATCAAAATACAGACTTCGAATCAGATATTTTCCGTCCACAGCATGCGGGTCCGGTTCAGCGACCGCCCTGAGTCTCTGCCTGATGGAGATCAGATCCGACCAGGTGATCTCATGTTTCCATTCGTGGCGGTAATGAATATCTTTATTGGTTTCCATCTGCATCATCACCTCTCTTTCGTTTGTCTTGGTCCATTATTTCATGCCAAGCTTAGACGAAACTTAGAAATCCCATAAGTTTATTTTTTTAACCAAAAAAATTCAGGGCACATAAAAAGAGTCAAAGGGGCAGGCCCCTCTGACTCGCCTGTTCTTATTCAGGTCTGTGTTTTGCCAGTGCCGCGTTCTTGTACTCCGGATCATCGGTCACTTCTTTGATCACTTTGATCTGCTCCGGAAAGAAGACCTCATCGCTGACGTCGTACATTTCTATCTCAGCAAGGGCCTTATCTTTCCAGAAGGGGTACACATCTATCTGGAAATACTGGTTATTATAAGCAAGGCAGTACCTTTCCTTCCGGATCCTGCCCAGGGAGGCATCCGCATTCATGATCAGGTTCAGATACTCGTTTTCCGAGATCCTTCTCTCTGTCTTAAGATGCTTGTGCTCGTTGATCCTGATCTTTCTGGTCAGGTAATAGATATAATGGCCGTCGCTGCCGCGCTGGCGGACCCGGATCTCCTCATTTTCATCCACTTTGAGATAAATCTGTATGATATCCACTTTCTCGCAGCTGGGGATCGACTGCAGCCATTCGAGATCAGGATACTCGATAAGGTATTTGCGCTCGATCTCAAAGGGCGCGGGCTCTCCGAGGAAAGAGCTGATCTCCGCGATCAGGCGCCTCATCTTGTCTGTAAAGTCCGTGGAGTTGTCGATTACCCGCAGGTGCGGATGGCCGGTCCAGGCCTCTATGAACTTGTCGTCCATGGCGGCCGCTTGTTCCACAGTCTCAATCCTTGCAGAATTATTGGAGTTAGTATAGAATTCCTCAGCTCCCTTGGCTGCGGTCACCAAATGAAAGACCGCATCATACTGATCCCGCAGTTCCACCTCATTTGCGCCGACAGACCTGCATACAGACTCAAAAGTAGCTTCATCCATATATACCTTATTGTCGAGGGCGGCTCTGTCACATACGATCAGGACCTTGTCCTTCTTCATTACCTTCGCCGCCTGCTCGAAAACCTTCTCTTTCTCGAGCTGGAATTTCATATGACAGTGCTGGTAATCCGAGTTGGTCTTGCATGTCCAGGGCGCTACGCCTCCGGTGATCAGCTCAGTGGCTGTCTCCGGCACGAAAAGAACGTCGTATCCTCTCTCCCTGAATGCGTTGCTGATCCAATTCATCGCAGTGGTCTTTCCTGCGCAGGGCCCGCCTGTGATCACTATTTTGCTGATATCCATTGTCTTCTCCTTGACTTCAGATTCACAGTTGCTCACAGATATAAGTATAGCAGAAACAGGGCATCAGTTTGCAAAAAAAAGAGGCTGTGAAGCCCCGGAGATTGGTCTTTTCCGTTTCTTCACAGCCCTCTGATCGATATTACTGTGTTATTCTCTTACATTTTACTGGGCAAGAACTGCCGTGATGTGCGGGTTGGGTCCCTCATACCAGTACAGGAAACCTTCAAGATCGATCACGTCGCCGACGTGGAAGTCCTTGACTGCCTTGTAGATGTCGGTGTCAGGTCCGCAGAGATAGGACTCAACAGTGAAGCTGTAAGTCTGTCCGTTTACGGAGACGTTGAAGTAAAGGTCATCGCCTTCAGATCCGGAACCGTCCCAATTGTACAGGTAAGCAGCTGTGCCGTCCTCGCCGATGGGCTCAACTGTCACGCCTTTGAAGACAACTTTCTTGTTCTGCTTGTTAATCAGCTCGTCTGTACCGAGAAGAGCAGTGACGTCTTCGGGTTCCGCAATGTATTCGCCGTCTTCGAACTGCCAGATCGCGTCGATAACTTCAACTTCGCCTGACCACTCGGTCTTGTAGCCCTTGACTTTGATGAATTTACCGACTTCGAGCAGTTCATACTCCTTCTCCGTGCAGGGAAGCTCATAGAGGAAATACGCGCCTCCGGTCTCGTCCTGCAGATAGACGCTTGCAACGCCCTTCTCCCCATAATAGGCCTGCTTGGCCTGAACAGCGCCCTTGATCACGACTTCAGCGTCAACTGCAGCTGCGGCGTAGTCTTCATAAGTCATCGGCTCTTCAGGTACGATCATTTCCGGGTCCGCTGCTTCTTCGACCACTTCCGACGCAACGGTCTCCTCTTCCTTCTTCTCTTCCTGCGCAGCCTCTTCCTTCGGAGCGCTTGCAGTATTGCTGGTGTTTGTGCCGCCGCATGCGACAGACATCGCCATAATGGTGCCTGTTAACAGGATCACTAATGCCTTTTTCATAACTCTTTCTCTCCTTCTTTCCGCATCCCGCAATGGATGCTGTTTGCAAAATACAAACTGCGGCAGGTCCGGATGCCCGAACCCATTACTATTATAGCAAAT
Source organism: Lachnospiraceae bacterium UBA6998 (assembly GCA_002448395.1). Classification (GTDB taxonomy): domain Bacteria; phylum Bacillota; class Clostridia; order Lachnospirales; family Lachnospiraceae; genus CAG-791. The sequence goes on from DJXS01000116.1 coordinate 13,600, forward strand.
CCCGTCAAAATATCATCAGTTTCTTATTTCTGGGATTTCCGCATTCGTTCGCGCAGGTAATAGATACCGATCAGGACCCAGGTTACGGCCAGTGTTATGAGCAGCGCCTTGGATGCCGCCGGCAGAGGGCCAAGGTCTTCCTTTGAACCGCTTCCCATGCCCGTGGTCTGGTCGAGCCGGTACAACGCCGTAACATCGTCAAACAACTGGTCCAGATATGCGTCGTCGACCGTCTTCTTTCTGCGGGTTGCTTTGGTCACATCCTCGATCAGCTGTCCCGCGGCGTCGCGCAGGGAGGTAGATCCGTTGAATACAGGAGTGACAAATGTGTACTGCACGTTGTCGATCAGAAGTTTCGAGGCTTTGATCTTGACATCATAGTGGAGGTTGTTGTCTTCCCCCATCCTCGCCAGATAATCCTGATATTCCTCCGATCCCGTTGCTTTAGTTGTGACCGGAACATACCCTTCCGTCTGGGCATAGGCGATCTGCACGTCATTACTGATGAGGTACTGGGCAAAAAGCCAGGAGGCCAGGACTACTTGCGGATCTTCTTTGTTGAAGACGCAAACGGAAGGTCCCTGGGAGATCATCCTGGGGTTCTTGGGATCATACTGGGGGAACATCCTGACTTCCGTCTCGAACTCCACAAATTTGTCCTTACTGATATCCGAGAGGGGGGCGTGACTCCCCATCCAGGTCGCGCCTGCTGTGGAGTCGATCGCAAATATGCACTGCCCGGCGTCCAGGAAGTTCGCGGGATAACTCGATATTTTGAATGTGGAAAATGCGCCAGTCTTCGCGTGCTCCGCCACTGTCTTTAAGATCTCTCTTGTCGTATCGTTGAAGAGCTGCACTTCCCCTGCGTCCGTGGAATAACCCGCATCCCGTTCCTTGAGCATCTGGATCATCATATTGTCGGTGGACTTGTCTATGAAGGGGATCATGACTTTCTGCCCGTTGACCGCGAAATTTCCGGCGGCGTCTTTGGCCATAGCGGCTTCAGACACTTCCCAGACAAAGTCCCAGGTCAGAATGTCCGGAAGTTCATAGCCGAGTTTCTCCACAAATGTCTTGTTGACATAGCAGGCCTCGGTGGAGCGCATGTAAGGCAGCGCGTAGTAAGTTCCGCCGATCGAGCACTCAGAGAGAAACTGAGGCACGACCTCATCCTTCGAGGGACCGTCGAATTTCAGCTCACTTCCGGCAAGTCCGTACTTGCTGTTCGAGATCAGCGAATCCAGCGGCACCACGACATTATCGCCTGTCATATATGTCGCGATATGGTCCGGATAGGTGATGCAGATGTTGGGCGTCGTGTTGGTGGAAATATTCGTGATTACGTCGTTATATATTTTGCCGTAATCCGTGTAGAGGCGCATGTTGACGTCGATATTGGGATAGAGCGCCTCGAAATCCGTGATGGCTTTCTCATAAATCTGCGTCTGCGTCTTGTTGGTGTCGTTTTTGGCCCAGAATGTCAGCTCGATCTTCTGGTTTTCGTCAAAATTCTCAGGCACCGCGAACTCCGCTCTTCCTTTGGATCCGTGGCAGCCGGTCAGAAGGCTTCCGGCAAGAATGCAGACAGCAGCAAATACTGCGGTTTTTCTGAATATTCTCATCCCTTGGTACCTCCTCTCGATACGCCTGCCATGATCTTCTTGTGGAAGATCAGAAACAGTACGATCAGCGGCACGGAAATGACCACGACCGCAGCCATCATGGCCGGGATGTTCTCTCGGCCGAAGCCGTTCTCACGGATCTCCTGGATACCGTTGGAGACCAGGAAATAGGCCTGGTCATCCGTGATCAGACGGGGCCATACGTAGGAATTCCAGCACTCGATGACCTTCAGGATCGCGATGGTCACCATGGTGGGCTGGCAGATCGGGATCATGACCTTCCACAGGTACTTGAAATCCGAGGTTCCGTCAACCTTGGCCGCTTTGTAGAGCTCTTCCGGGATCTGCTCGAAGTTCTCTTTGAGCAGGTAAATATAGAACACCGAGGTTACCGACGGCAGGATCAGACCGATATAGCTGTTGCGCATGCCTGCGTTCGTGATCGTGACGAAGTTGGTGATGATGACCAGCTCATTGGGGATCATCATCAGGGACAGGAACAGTGTGAACAGAATATCCTTGCCGGGGAACTTAAGCCTTGCAAATGCAAAGGCTGCCAGCACGGTGACCACCATCATAAGGACTGTGGTAGCCACGGTAAAAATCAGCGTGTTCAGGAAATACCTTGTCAGAGGTACCGCTGTAAAGGCGTCAATATAGTTCTGAATGGTCGGCGACAGCGTGTAAAGCTGAGGCACATACTCCGAGTTGTAGGCGCTGTAGCTCTTCACTGAAGTCAGGATCATCCAGTAGAAAGGAAACAGCACGATCACGGCCCAGAATGTAAGAAGCACGTAGGTGATGATCTTGCGGATCCTTTCGTTTCTCTGTGACTTTTTCTCGATCGCGGAGAAATCTGTATTTGTATTCATTCTGATCCCTCCTTACGCGTAGTGAGTGTTCTTATCACTGATGAGCAGGTTGATGCAGGTTATGGTCAGCACGATCGCGAACAGGATCAGCGCCGCTGCCGCCGCGAAGGACGGATATCCGCCGCTGTCGCCGTAGAGCATGTCATAGACATATCCGACGATCGTGTTCATGCTCGCCGCGTTCAGATCTGTGCCGAAAATAGCGACCACATCGCTGTAGGCCTTGAAAGCGCCGATAAAGCCGGTGATCACAAGATAGAAGATCATGGGCGAAATCATAGGCAGCGTGATCCTGGTAAAGATCCGCAGCTTCGATGTGCCGTCCACTCTCGCCGCCTTGTAGTAGTCGGGATTGACGCTCGCCAGCGCGCTGGTGAGGATCAATATTTTGAACGGAAGGACCACCCACACTGTGTAGAAGCACATGACGAACATCTTGGCCCAGTAGGGACCGTCGATGAAATCCACCGCTGTCCCTCCGAGCGATGTGATCAGAAGATTGACAAATCCGTCTGAATAAGGGGTCTTCTTGAACAGGATCATGAATACCAGGCCGACTGCCAGAGTGTTGGTAACATAGGGCAGAAAGAATACTGTCTGGTAGAAGTCCCGCAGTTTCGTGATCGAGTTGATTCCCACTGAGATCAGGAGTGCTATTCCTGTGGATAGAGGAACCGTGATAATGACCAGTATGAAAGTGTTCTTGAGTGCCTGCAGGAAATAAGTGTCCCGCAGCACATAGGCGAAGTTGTAATCGCCTATGCCGAAATATGTCTGGGAAGCGAAGTTGTATCCCTCTTCCACGGAGTAGATGATGACGTCAAACAGAGGATAGATCATGAAGACGCCGAGAAAGATCATCGCCGGGAGCAGATACAGCCAGGCTTTGGAATTATTCTTATCCATGGCAGCCTCCTTACTCAGCGAAGAGGGGTGAAGCGGCAGCGTACGCGGGCTCCGGTCTCATGATCAAACAGATAGATCCTGCTCGGCTTTATCCTGAAGTTCACGGTCTCCCCGCTCACCTCTGCGAGCTCCTCCGTGTTGACGATCGTGCGGATCGAACCGTTTGCCGCATGGGCGTTCGTTGCTACAATGCTGGTATCCCGGCCCATGACTTCTACAGCTGTAAGGCCGCATTGCAGCTCTCCGTCCTTCTCGGGATCAAACCCTTCCGGCCGGATGCCGATCGTGACAGGTCCGTCCTTCAAAGACACACCGGGCGCTGCGTCAGGCGCTCCCTCTTTCCAGCTGCTGTCCGGCACAGCCTTAATGATCGCGTCATCGCCGATATAGACAACTCCGCCCTTCACCTCGCCTTCAAAGACGTTGATCGGAGGCGTTCCGAGGAATTTGGCTACGAAGAGATTGATAGGATCTTCGTAGACGAGCTGAGGCTTAGCGATCTGCTGTACAACACCTGCCTCCATGACAACGATCAGGTCGGAGATACTCATAGCCTCCTCCTGGTCATGGGTAACGAATACAGTTGTTACCCCTGTCTCCCTCTGGATCCTTCTGATCTCCTCTCTCGTCTGCAGTCTCAGGCGGGCGTCAAGGTTGGAAAGGGGTTCATCGAGCAGAAGGACTCTCGGAACCTTGACCAGAGCTCTGGCGATGGCAACACGCTGCTGCTGTCCGCCGGAGAGCTCGCTGGGCTTTCTCTCCAGAAGCTGGTCGATCTGCACCATTCTCGCCGCTTCTTCAGCCCTGGCGCGCATGGCTTCCTTAGTCATCTTGTCCTTCCCCTTGAGATTCTCCATGGGGAACATGATATTCTGAAGGACTGTCAGATGCGGATAGAGAGCGTAACTCTGGAACACCATGCCCACACCCCTGTTCTCCGGAGGCAGATCCGTTACATCGTCATCACCGAAAAAGATCTTTCCGGAAGTAGGCTTCTCCAGACCGCAGATCATGTTGAGCGTCGTGCTCTTACCGCAGCCGGAGGGTCCCAAAAGACCGATCAGCTGTCCGTCCGGAATCTCGAAGTTGAAATTGTTGACGGCGATCACATCTTCTTTGATCTTCTTGTTGCGGTTGGGATACCGCTTGGTCAGGTTTTGCAAAACGATTTTCATTTACCTTGTTCCCCCCTTAAGTTTCTTTCATTTCAGTCAACAGTTCCTTGCGCACAAAATAGTGTCTGCCCAGCCACTCGGAAATACCGTCAAGTCCGGGATATACTACTCGTTCCGTAATGTTCTGATGATCCAGGAAATCCCTGATCTGCCAGCGCAGCTCCTTGGCGATGACATACCGGGCTGTGTTCTGTGTATTCTCATTGAGAAACCCTACAATATCGGTCATCTCGATGGGAACAACACTAAAGAATGAGTATTGACTGATGATCCGCCTGTCAATCGACGGCGGCTCTATCACGACCATCCTCTCATCCTTCATATCCAGATCGTACTCTTCAGGCGACCCGCAGGCTTCGCTGAACATATCTACTGAAAACACGGTCGAATGGTATTTATTCATGATCTTCCGGTATTTGTCCGGAAGCAGCTCATGCAATTCATGTACATCAATTCTCCACACGACTGAGTCGTGTTCCGTCATCCGGTCCAGATCCTGCTCCGCTGTGGAAAAGTGCAGCGCCATCAGCGGTGAAAATGACCAGTCCAGAAGTCTTGTGGGAAGCCCGTGATGCTGCCCGAGGATCATCTGCTGCCAGACGTTTCCCTCTATTATCGGCTTCTCCATGACTGCGTATTTGGTAAAATTCTGAAGCATCGGCATCTCAAGCTGCCTGCTGAGAGATTTACAGTTTCTCATAAGACTGGTGGAGAGCGTAAAACCCGAATCACACTCCCCCCTGTAAATACACAGATCTCTGTAGCGTTTCAGTTCAGGCCTGTAGGTCTTCTCCCCGATCAGCTCCATCAGCTGATCCATCGTCTCAATTCGAATATTCCTGATCATTTTTCCTTCTCACTTTTTGGGAAATAATTCCGAAAGAAGATCCCCAAGTTTCTTAGGATCGATCACGCCGCCATGTTTGTCCGCGTAGTTCTTCACCGCCTTCATAATGCCCGGCATGTAATTACTAAACAGGGAGAACGCCTCTGCCTCCCAATCCACCGCTTTGTATTCGACATCTCCCTTATAGACCCGCTCAAACATAGTGATGCTGATCTCTCCTGCAGCAAATGTGACGATCCCGGCAGTGACCGCGTTGAGGACCGATCCCGCCGCGTTGAGTCCCGGAATGAGTTTGAGCTGGTTCAGGAGCGTTCTGCCCGCGATGGTGGTCATTCCCACTTTCAGCACACTGTTGACGATCGAATTGACCTGGGAATTCTCCCTGATCCCATAGGTCTTCGCGATCGCCCCCATCATGGCTGTCTGCAGAGGCACGAGCACAGCCGCGTCCGGCGTCGGGATCGGAATAGCGCCCACCGCGCAGGCCGCTGTCGTCGCGCCGGCCACAATGGACTGTGCCATGCCGCGCTTAATGCTCACATCGATGTCTTTGACTGCGCTGTTAGCTATCTGTATTCCTCTGGGTGCCAGCTCATTGGTCTTCTCCACCAGCTTGTCCAGATTCCTGGGGGCTACACTGAAGGTCTCATTGATGGGATAGAGCTTCGCCACAACGGGAATGATCCCCTCGATAACCAGAGGGTTCTTCGTATGTTTACTGTTATATTTGTGGATGGCATCCCTGGCCATCTGCACATTCTCTTCCTCTTCGATCTCGGAATACGATTTGGTAAAGACCAGAATGATCGGAACTCCCTTCCAGTCATCTGAGACCGATTTGATGTAACTCAGGACCGATTGGTCGATCCTCTTTACTGTTCCGTCAATGCAGAACCAGATCATATGGATCAGTTTCTCCACATTCTTCTGCCTGACACCTTCCCTGCCGAATTTCGCGATGTCATTTCTGGTCTTGTGCTGATGGAAAAAATCGAACTCGTATCCGACGGTATCGATCATTCTGAAAGGAAGATCGTCGCTCTCATAGACGGCGATCGCATTCGTAACTGCTTCCCCGATTCCCGTCTCGGCCCGCTCCTCCCCCAAAAGAGCATTGATGAGAGTGCTCTTGCCGCAGCCGGAAGTTCCCAGGAGCATTACATTGATCCTGCCGTCGTTCATGTCAATGATCTCTTCATACCCCGACTTTTCTCTGTTTTGCCCCAGACTTATCTCTTTCTTAGTTCCAAAAGGAAACATAATTCTCTCCTCACGCCAGTTCCTTCAGCAAAATATCGGCGATCTTCGTACTGTGTACGATATAGCTGCCGTGTGTCTCCCCCTTCGGGATCATCAGTCTCGCATTCGGGATCGATTCCGCAATCAGCCTTGTCTCCGATTCCCTGATCAGATCCCTGCTGCCTGCCGTCACCAATGTCTTCACCCTGATCCGCGACAGCTCCGCCGGCGGAATGTCCGGCTCATTCTTCATAAGTTCGATCAGCGGATCATATTTTCCTAATGAACTCACCTTAAGAAACAGCCTGAACGGCAGCGTGGTGCCCTTAGTGGTTATGTTCGCTCCGCTCACCACCAGGTTTGTGATCCTGCTGCAGTCCATGGCCGCCAGAAGCGCTGCGATCCCTCCGTCCGAGAATCCGTAGAATGCTGCATCGTATAGATCCAGTTCCGACATGAACGCGATCATATCCGCGGCCATGTCTTTGTAATGCAGTTCCTTGCAGGGACTGCTCTGTCCATGCCCCCGGGAATCAACGCAATAGCAGGTAAAGTGCTCTTTAAGAACCCCGACGGCCTCATCAAAGATCGTGTGATCCTCTCCGTTTCCGTGCAGCATGATCAGCGGTCTGCCATGCCCCGTTTTCGTATAATAAAGCTGAATGCCGTTTACACCTATAATCATTGTAATATCCTCTGTGCTGTCACCGCTACAAATCAATTATAGCGCATTAATGCGGTGAATCAGTCTAAATTTTGCAAAAAAAGGGAGCATATCAGTGGGGCTGCAATCCCCTGATACGCTCCCTTTTATTATTTACTTATTGATTATCCCGCGCAGGTTCATTCCCTGTGCGCCAGACCTGTCGGATCAGATCTCAAACATATCCGCGTACGCCTTCAGAGCGCCGTCGGTGTCGTGAGCCAGAACGCGCTTAGCAAGGAGTTTGCCGAGCTGTACGCCTTCCTGGTCGAAGCTGTTGACGTTCCATACAAAGCCCTGGAACATAACCTTGTTCTCGAAGTGAGCAAGGAGTGCGCCGAGAGACTTGGGATTGAGATCCTTGCCTGCGATGATGCTGGAAGGACGGCCGCCTGCGAACGCCTTGTTGGGGTTCTCGTCAGCTTTGCCGCATGCAAACGCCATGATCTGTGCCGCGACGTTCGCGCAGAGCTTCTTCTGGCTGGTGCTGCCCTGAATGACAACATCCATGCCGATCTGGCTGTCATTGAATCCTATAAACTGCATGGGAACAATGTTGGTTCCCTGATGGAGCAGCTGATAGAAGGA
>DJXS01000035.1:0-729 GCA_002448395.1 Lachnospiraceae bacterium UBA6998
GACGCTTCCATCAGTTCGGGATCTACTTGCGCAAATTCCTGCGCATGTTCGTCTATCAGAGCGACTGGGTCGTTCTTCCGATCGGCGCCGTCATAGCGGCTCTCGTGACCTTTGTCGTGGGAAACAACATGTTCGTCACGCAGGAGGGAACGACCATGGGCACCTTCGCCCTGACCTGCGTCTGTGTCTGGAACGGTTTCTTCAACTCGATCCAGGTGGTGTGCCGTGAGCGGGATATTGTCAAAAAAGAGCATCGCGCGGGCATGCATATAACATCCTATATTTTGGCCCATATGGCATATCAGCTGATCCTGTGCTTTTTGCAGACGCTGATCACGCTCCTGATCTGCCACGTGGCGGGCGTCCATTTCCCGAAGCCCGGCGTCATAACGCGCTGGGGAATCGTCGATATGGGCATCACGATCCTGCTGGTCACTTATGCGGCCGACATCATGGCCCTTATGGTCTCCTGTCTCGTCAGGAACACGACCATAGCCATGACGGTCATGCCTTTCCTGCTGATCTATCAGCTGATCTTCTCGGGCAATTTCTTTGACCTGGGAGCGGCGGATTTTATCAAAGTGACCACCATATCTCACTGGGGGTCGGACAGCCTGTGCGTCATCGGCCGCTACAACGAGCAGCCCATGGTATCGCTGTGGAACACGCTGGTCCAGTTTAAAGACGCGGACTTCTACGGCGAAAAGCCGCTCCTGTATGTGCTGCAGG
>DJXS01000035.1:867-2891 GCA_002448395.1 Lachnospiraceae bacterium UBA6998
AAGCCCGCCTATGAGGCCATTCCCGCCAATGTGCTGCCGGCATGGGGCGCCATACTTTTGATGATCGTAATCTTTACAGCTGTTGCTGTCATTGCACTGAAGTTTATTGACAAGGACAAGAGGTGAGAGAGGTAGACAACCAGATGAAAAATAACACATTGGAAACAAAAGCATCGGTTAAAAACGGTGTCAGCAGAATGGTCTTCGCCGTCCTGTCGATCCTTCTGGAGGTCGGAGTAATTCTGGCCCTGATCTTCTGGGCCGGAAAGGCGGCGGGATGGATTTATACAGTACTGCACATTCTCGCCTGGATCCTTGTACTTGCAATCTACGGGAATCATAAGACGGCCTCGATCCGAATGACATGGATGTACGTGATCATGATGCTGCCGATCTTCGGAACGGCGCTCTATTTTCTGATCGGCCTCAACGGACATACGCTCAAAATGCGCAAGCGCTATGAGGATGTGGACAAGATCCTGCTGCCCATGCTGCCGGCAAACGAAGACGTGGCCGAAAATGCCGCAAAGAAAGACGGCCGTCTGGGCGGACTGGTGAACTACATCCGCAAGCAGGCGGGATACCCGGTCTACCAGAACACCAAGGTTGAATATTTTGACGACGGCGAGAAGGGGTTCGAGGCACAGAAGAGAGATTTAGCCAAGGCCGAGAAGTTCATTTTCATGGAATATCACGCGATCGAAGACGCGGAGTGCTGGCACGAGATGCGTGACATCCTGGCGGAGAGAGCAAAAGCGGGCGTAGAAGTCAGAGTGTTCTACGATGACATGGGAAGCCTTGGCTTTATCAACACGGACTTCGTCAAGCGCACGGAGAGCTACGGGATCAAGTGCCGCGTGTTCAATCCTTTCGCACCGGGACTCAACCTGTTCCTGAACAACCGCGACCACAGAAAGATTACGGTAATTGACGGCAAAGTCGGCTATACGGGCGGCTACAACCTCGCCAACGAGTATTTCCACAGAACGGAGCCGTTCGGATTCTGGAAGGACACCGGCATCCGCCTGGAGGGAGATGCGGTGCAGAGCCTTACGGTGACATTCCTTGAGATGTGGAACGCCGTATCCGAGAATGACAAAGACGACATGGAATTCAGGAAGTATCTGATCGCCAGCAATGCGACAGAAGCCCTGCAGAGGAGCGACGCCCTGCTCAACGCGGATATGGAAGAGCGGCGCAGCGAGGAAGCGGAGGCCGCTTCTGCCGAGGTCAACAAGACTGAGACCGACAAGCCTGAGACCGATAAGGTCGAGATGGTCAAAAATATGGAGAACAAGATCGTCGAGGATGTGGAGGCGAAGATCGTCAAGGACGCAGGGTCCAAGATCGTCAAGGACACAGAGGCCAGGATCGTCAAGGACAAGGAAGAATATTTTGGCAAGATGAAGGAACGGGTCGAAACGGACGGAAAGTTCCTCGAGGGCAGGCGGGCAGCAGTCGGCGAGAACCTCGGATTTGTGCAGCCCTACGCGGATTCGCCTATGGATGAGATCCATGTAGGTGAAGACGTCTACATCAGCATGGCGGAGAGCGCACAGAAATACTGCTGGTTTATCACCCCTTATCTGATCATCACGGACGAGATGTGCCACGCCTTTTCGCTGGCAGCGCGACGCGGCGTGGATATCCGCATCATAACGCCCGGCATTCCGGACAAGAAGATCGTCTACAGCGTGACGCGCTCCTATTACAACGGACTGGCAAGGAACGGCGTCCGGATCTTCGAGTACACGCCCGGCTTCTGCCACGCCAAGATGTCCATCGCGGACGATCTCATGGCGACCTGCGGCACGATCAATCTGGACTATCGCAGCCTGTATCATCACTTCGAGAACGGCTGCCTGTATGCGGACTGCGACGCGGTAATGGACACAAAGAGAGATTTTGAAGAGACATTTGCCAAGAGCAAAGAAGTGACCAAGTTCTACGCCAACGGGCGCGGCGCCTTCATGCGCTTTGGCCAGATGATCCTGAGACTGGCAGCTCCGCTGATGTAAGAAAGA
>DJXS01000057.1 GCA_002448395.1 Lachnospiraceae bacterium UBA6998
CTCAGCGGTGCTGATGAAAGCTTCGTTCTCAAGGTGGTTGTTATCCTGGACAGCGCCCTTCTCGCAGAGGACTTCGACACGCTGGTCATAGCCGTAAGGAGCCTGGCGGCAGTTGTCGATGACGCCGATCGCGCCGTTCTCGAACTTCAGGGTGACGATCGCTGTGTCGACATCGTCATACTCGGCATAGCCGGGATCGGTCAGGACTGCGCCTGTCGCGGAAACTTCCGTGACATCGCTGCCGGACAGGTAGCGGACCATATCGAAGTCGTGGATCATCATGTCGGTGAAGATACCGCCGGATACTGCGACATAGGACATGGGCGGGCCTGCGGGATCGCGGGAGCAGACTTTGACGACATAGGGCTTGCCCAGCTTGCCGGACGCGACTACGTCACGGACTGCCTTGTGGCTTCTGTCGAAGCGGCGGACGAAACCGACCTGGAGCTTGACGCCTGCCTTGGCAACCTCTGCCAGAGCTTCGTTGATCTTTGCGACTTCTGTGTCGATGGGCTTCTCGCAGAAGATGTGCTTGCCGGCCTTGGCAGCGCGGATCATGAACTCTGCGTGTGTGTTGGTGGAGGAGCAGATAAATACTGCATCCACGTCAGCTGCGGAAAATACGTCCTCGGGATCCTTGGAGCAGCGGGAAATGCCGATGCTCTTTGCCCACTCTTCCATCTTCTCATTCATGAAAGGATCCGCAACGATCACGACCTCTGCATCCGGAACGAAGTTCTGGATGTTTGTGCCGTGCAGATTACCGATACGTCCTGCGCCGAGAAGGCCGATTCTGAGTTTTTTAGCCATGCTTTTCTCCTTCTAAATCACACAATAAGTAAAAAAATGATTTGGTGCCTCTTGCCGGTATTGCCCGGCATATCTGCCACAGGACGAAACATTCCTGTAACACCCTCTTATAAGCTTCTGTCACGCAGGCATCCCGGCTTTCCAAAACCGGTGGAATCCTCTGTCTGCCGCAGAAGTGCCCGGATACACATTTTCACGTGCCATAAATGTGCACAAAAAAGAATGTATATGTTTAAAAAAATTATACAAAAGCCATACTTTCATGTCAAGGAAGCAGGAGCAGTATCCTGTAGTGTAACCTTACGCCTGTAACCTTACGCCTGTAACCTTACGGCTCCTGAGAACGTGACAATAACATGCGGATTTGCTCTCACCCGGGAAATCCGCCCGCCCTGTGCCGCTGTCACAGATTGTCTTTTGTCTTGATGATAATATCTGTCAGAATCATTTCCGCAGGAGGCTGTATCTTTTTCTGCAGCAGATCCGCCAGAATATGGGGCGGACGGTATCCCTGCACATAGCCGTTCTGGTCGATCAGAAAATCCGCGAAGTTCTCCCTGAGCGCCCTCTCGTTTCTGGGTGTCTGGTCATAGATCACCACATAAGGCCTCTTCTCCGGTTTCAGTGACTGGAAGGCTTTCTTGATCCCCGCCTGTCCTCCTGAAACCGTCAGGATTCCGTTCAGGTCCGGGATTGTATGCATGGTGTTCACGATGATCTTTTCCACTTCCTCGGCATCATCAAAACTTCCCTGCACGCCGACAACTTCCATCTCCGGGCAGGAGTCCTTCAATTCCTCAATAAAGCCCGCCACTCGGGAGTTGTTGGAGTGGTTGGTAAAGTACCCGGTGATGACCAGCACCTTGCCGGTCCCCCCAGTCATCAGTTTCATCAGACCTGCAGCCGTGCGCCCGCTCTTCTTGTTGTCCATGCCGACAAAGCAGATGCGCTTTGTACCGACAATGTCCGAGTTGAAAGTCACGACAGGTATCTCCTCCTGTTCAATGACCCTGTTGATCTCAACCCTGACCGCCTCGCTGTCCACAGGCATGAGCGCAAGCCCGTCAATCCCCTCAGACACAAGCTCCCGGATTGCGCGGATCTGTTCCTTCTCATCCACCGACATGCTTTCTTTCAGGATCACTTCCACTCCGCGGTCCCGCAGTTCCTCGGCAGCCTCCCGGATTCCCTGATTAATCTTGATCATGAAGGAGGCGCCCGCAAGCTGCGTCACTATTCCGATCCTGCAAATCTTCTTTTTTCCCGGCCCGGTCTTCCTGGGCTTCTTAATGTATCCCAGTTCTTCCGCAATCTGTCTGATGTTCTGTGCCACATCAGGGTCCACTCTCCCCCGGTTGTTCAGCGCCCGGTCTACAGTTCCCCTGGACACACCCGCGGCATCCGCGATCTGCTGTATGGTAACTGCCACTTTTTCTCTCCTTATGTGTCTCTTCTGCGTGCATTTTTATCTATAATTCATATTATAACAGGTTATAACAGGTTTTGCACGCATCACACCAACACACACGGGAAATAAAAAAAGCACCGCACAGGCGGTCTGCCTGTGCGGTGTAAGGAAGGGTAACGGGGCTGCTGCTGAATTCCAAAGTAATCTGATCTTTATGCTTTTGCAGCAGCGGAAACAACAAAAGAATGTTTTACATCTTTTGTATTAACATCTCGGTTAGGCACATTCTCAGCGCCACTTCCCTTCTTCAGGAAATATAGGGTTCTGCCTTGAAATTATGCCTCGATCTCGGAAAGCTTGACAGGTCTGCCTTCCTTGAGGGACTTCT
>DJXS01000062.1 GCA_002448395.1 Lachnospiraceae bacterium UBA6998
TGGTTTATTTTTACTGTGTCACAACCAGGCCCGCAGTATGTCCAATGGGGGATCAGAACATACTGCGGGCCTGATTTATTTAGGGGAAACTGATAGCACGGCCTTGCGGCAGTTTCTCATTGCTTACTCAGTTTCAAGCGAGTTTTTTGTACTCCTCGAGGATGACATTGTACATGCGGCTGCCTTCCGCAACGCCGGTGTACTTGACGACCGCTGCTTCTACCCCGTTCTCAGCGATGAACTTCTGGAGCTCGTCCGCCTGCGGATCATCTTCCGCCTTGAACTTGAGCGCGCACGCCACGCCCTTGAGCAGGTGGAAGTTGTCCAGTCCGTACTCTTCGCACTGATACGCGGGACCCATGATACGGTCATTGGGAGAGATCTTGCGGATGGGCTCGCGGGAGACGCGGGCGATCGGATCGACGACACCGGGAGTGGTGAAGCGCTTGATCATCATGGTCTCCATGTAGTTCACGAGGTCCTCATGCGCAAATCCGTACTTCTTCTCGAGAGCGGATGCGGACTCGAGCATCGCGCTGCGGATGTCGGGAAGGAGATCAGGATCACGGAGCGCGTCCTGCACGATCTCATAGCCCTTGATAGCCTGGCCATAATATCCTGCAATGGCGTGTCCGCAGTTGATGATGTAGATCTTTCTCTGAAGGTACATCATCAGGTCGTCCACGTACTCAGCGCCCTTGATGGGCTCGGAGTCGGGATCGATGAGTTTGCCTCTCTCGATAGCGAGCTCGAACGCGTCGCCGATCTCGATACCTTCTTTGCCGTTGTGTACGCCGCCGAATACCATGCGGTCGACTGCTGTGTTGGGATATACGGCGATCTCATCGATCTGCTCAGCGGTGAGAATGCCTGTCTCGATCATCGCTTTTTTAAGGATGTCTGTGCCCATGATCGCGTTTTCACAAGCCATGACAGTTGTCTTGCCTTTGCCCTGCTCCAGTCTCTTTTCCCAGCTTATCCTTGAGTCTTGTCATCATCAGTCTCGCCACGCCGAATCCGCTTGCACAGACAATGCCGATGCTGACTTTGCGGGTGTACTGTTTGTTCTCCCTGACTCTCTCCTGCGCCGCGCCGAAGTGCATGGCCAGGAATCCGACTTCCGCCTCGTTGACCTCGTATCCGGTCTCTTCCGTGATCACGGCGGCAGCCCTGCGGCAGGCCTCGAAGATATCGCCGTACTCTTCCTTGATGTCGTCAAGGATAGGATTGTGGATCCTGAGGCCGGTAGAAAGCCTTACAAGGACCGGACGAAGGTGGACCAGGAGGCCTCTGAGGAATTCCTCGTCTTCCTTGAGCTCGTCCGCGATGTCCCTATTATAGACGTCGATCATCCTGTCGATCATCGAGAGGACCTGGTCGTCGCCCAGATCGCCGGGAAGCTCTTTCTCCTCTCCGGTGTAGGCCATCTTGGCGCCTCGGATGTGCAGGAGCACGTAAGAGAGCTCTCCTCTGGGAATCTCGATTTCAAACTCCTTCTCCATCGCTTCCAGAATGCGAACCGCCAGGTCGTAATCGTCCCAGAACTCGAGATTTCCCATCTCCGGCGGAACACTGTTGAGGGCTGCGCCTTGCTGCAGTCTCTCGATGACAATGGATATATGGATGACCAGTCCCGCGTAGGCGCTGTCAGCCAGCTGCAGGATCTTGGGTTCGTTGAGCTGGCGCAGGACCTTGTCCACTCTGCGCACCGTGTCGCCCTCGAGCAGGGAATAGATCCCGCTGTCCGCTGCGTCAAGGAGCGCCTCCGCGAAGATCTCTCCGGTGATATCGCCGCTGCTGTAGGCGTCTGAATGACCCGCTGTCTCCTCTATAAAGCGGCGCATCGCCTCGCGGTAGTCTCTCTCATCACCCTCGAGGATAACGCCGTATCCAGGCCTCCTGACGATGCCCAGATGGCTCTCTTCCAACCAGTCGCAGAGCGAGTCCATATCGCTGCCGGCCGTCGCCTCGCTGACGCCCAGCATCTGGCTGTAGTAAAAAAGCTTGCGCGGCGTCCTGTCCCTGAGAAGTTCAAAGAGAAGTCTTCTTCTCCTTCCTTCGCGGTCCGCCGCGTCCGGATACTGCTCTTCTCGCAGGTTCTCTTCCAGTTTGACAAGGTCCTCGACGCTTCCTTCCAGTACTACGCCCTTGCCCTTATAGTTCACAAGCTTCAGGTTGTATTTTCTTATGCAGAGCTCAAGATACTCGAACTCTCTCTGCACTGTCCGCTTGCTGACGCCCAGCTCCTCAGCGATCTCCTGCTTGCCGATCGGTGTCCCGTTGGCCAGCAGTATCTTCAGAATTTGTGAAATCCTGGGTGTAAATTCCATTTGTTCCCCCAAACCAAAAATATTACATTTGTCATGTTCCCTATAAAACCTTATCAAATTATTCCATGTAATTGAAGAAAAACAAAATGAATAATTGTCACTTTGGATATGGACAAAAGTTGAGCAGTGCTGTATTTTGGAAGTGTTAATATAAAATCTTTATAAATTGGCAAAAGGGCTGTGTACGATCTGGCATCGTGTGCGGCCTTTTCTTAATCCGGACGCGGGAGGGCACTCTATGCACTGTGATATGCGCTACAAAGCAGTTATTTTCGATATGGACGGAACGATCCTGGACACCTCTGAGGACCTGGCGGCGGCCATCAATTACGCTCTGGCAAAATTCGGACACCGCGGCGATTTTCCTGTGGAGGACGTGTGTCTCTTTTTCGGGAGCGGTGCGCACACAGCCGTTCAGCGCGCCCTGGCCCGTGAAGCCGGCATGAGCCGGGAAGAGATCCTTGAGATCGGCTCGGCGGTAAACGGCGCAGTCCCCGGTATTGACGAGGAAGAGGTACAGAGAATTCTCGAGGTCTACCAGCCCTATTACAAAGCGCACAATGCCATCCGCACCTGCGCGTATCCGGGGATCAGGGATCTTCTGATCAGGCTCCGGGAAGCCGGCGTCCTTACAGCGGTGGTCTCCAACAAGCCGGACAATTCTGTGACACAGCTGGCCGAGGACTATTTTGACGGATTATTCGATCTGGCCATAGGAGAAACGGCGGGAATCGCGCGCAAACCGGCGCCGGACATGAATTATCTGATCCTGGACAAGCTCGGCGTGAGCGCTGAGGACGCCGTCTATGTTGGCGACACGGAGATCGACATTGCCACAGCGCGCAACACCGGCATGGACCTGATCATGGTGAGCTGGGGCTTCCGGCCTGTCTCCTATCAGAAGTCGCTGGGCGCCACGACGATCGTGGACAGCGCCGATGAGATATTTGCGCTGGTGTCCGGCTGAAGCGGGCGATAATACTCGCCGGGCATACTACAAAACAGGGCTGCAGCATAAAGAAGAAATGATTGGTAGAACCCGCACTTCTTTGCTATTTCTCCATCTTTTTAGTGAGTATTTATTGTTGGATGGAGCCTATATGGCGTTTAATGCCATGGCATCCATCGAATACGCGTGTGGCTTGAAAAGGATGGGGCCTATCTAAGCACTTCTGGCTGTACCCTACATCCATACAAGAAAATTTCTTATTTGGTTGGAGCCTTTATATGCGCTTCTGGCTGTACCCTACATCCTTACAGAGAAAGCTTCCTAATGGATGGAGAGTTTTAAATCAGACATGCTTTAACAGCCCATCCGATTTAACGCAAAGCCGGAAGTCGATGGGCAGTTTATCCCAAACAAGTTTTTTACAACCCATCCGATTTGACGTAGACCCGGAAGTCGATGGGCAGTTTAACCCAGACAAGCTTTTTACAGCCCATCCGATTTGACGTAGACCCGGAAGTCGATGGACAGTTTAACCCAGACAAGCTTTAATCGCACCATCGATTCAATAAGAATTTCTGTAAGGATGGCTCCCACACACTACCGTCCCAATCATCCAAACAAGTCAACCTAAATCGAGTAGGAGGGGGATTTAA
>DJXS01000046.1 GCA_002448395.1 Lachnospiraceae bacterium UBA6998
GTATCCGAAGTTCCCGCAGGCATCCGCTTCGTCGTCTGCCATAAGGATCTGGTGGAGCGCGCCAGAAAGTCCGCTCCTGCCGCAAGGATCGTGACCATCAGCAACTTTATGAATGCTCCTGAGTATGACCAGATCGTCGACGAGATCATCGGCGCCCGTTCCAACCGCAATACAGCCAATGCGGACAGCAGCGACTTCCACGGCGGCGTCCTGCTCAAAAAGAATATTATCCTTAACAATGCGCCCGTCGATAAGGAGACTGCGATCCGCACGATCGGTAAGCTGCTCGTCGACAGCGGCTATGTCACCGAGAAATATGTAGACGGCATGGTTGCCAAGGAAGATGTCTTCAATACGGCCATCGGCAACAGCCTCGCGATCCCTCACGGCATCGAGAGCGTCATCGGAGAGATCAAGAACTCCGGTCTCGCGATCATGACTTATCCGGAAGGCATCGACTGGGGCGACGGCGAGACTGTCAAGCTGGTCATCGCAGTAGCCTCTGCAGGGGACGACCACGTCGAGACTCTTGGAAAGATCGCCATGACCTGCGAGTCCGAGGAAGCGGTAGAGAAGATCCTGCACATGAGCGTGGATGAGATCTACGAGCTGTTCAAGGCTTAACTTACAATTACTAATCAGACGAAGGAGGAAAAAATGAAGGTAAAAGGCGTAAGAATGTATGGAGAGATGGATCTTCGGCTGGAAGAGTTTGAACTGCCCGAGATCAAGGACGATGAGATTCTGGCCAAAATCTACAGTGACAGCCTCTGCATGTCCACCTATAAGCTTGCGAAGCAGGGCAAGAACCACAAGCGCTGCCCCCAGAATATCGAGACCAATCCGGTTCTGACCGGACACGAGTTTGCCGGCATCATCGTAAAAGTCGGCGAGAAATGGAAAGACCAGTTCAAACCCGGCATGCGGTTTGCCCAGCAGCCGGCCCTGAACTACAAGGGAAGCATGGACTCTCCCGGATATTCCTACGAATACTTCGGCGGAGACTGCACCTACTGCATCTTCCCTCACGAGGCCATGGAAGTCGGTGCCCTGATGCCTTTCGACGGCGACAGCTTCTACAAGGCATCCCTCGGTGAGCCCCTGAGCTGCTCCATCGGCGCTTTCCACGCCCAGTATCACACCAACCGCAAGAACTATGTCCACGAGATGGGCCTTAAGCGCGGCGGCAACCTGATCATCATGGGCGGCTGCGGCCCCATGGGCCTGGGCGCTGTGGCTTACGGCATCGTCTGTGAATATCATCCGAAGAGGATCGTTGTGACCGATGTCGACGACGCCAAAATAGCGAGAGCGAAGGAAGTCATCAGTCCCGAGTACGCGGCGGAGCACGGCATCGAGCTCATCTATGCCAATACCGCCAAGATGGAAGATCCCAGGCAGGGCCTGATCGATCTGACTGAGGGACACGGCTATGACGACGTCCTGATCTACGTCCCGATCCCCGCTGTTGCGGAGCTGGGCAACCAGGTCATGGCATTTGACGGCTGCATGAGCTTCTTCTCCGGCCCCAGCGATCACAATTTCACGGCCAAAATCAATCTTTACGACTGCCACTACAATGCAACCCACATTATGGGAACGACCGGCGGCACAAATGAGGACCTGATCGAGGCCAACGAACTGGCGGCAAAGGGCATCATCGATCCCGCCATCATGGTCACTCACGTCGGCGGCATCGACTGCATCGCCGAGGCGACCTGCAACCTTCCTAACATCAAGGGCGGCAAGAAGCTCGCTTACACCCAGTTCGAAATGCCCCTGACGGCCATCGAGGACTTCGGCAAGCTCGGCGAGACGGATCCCTTCTTCAAGAAGCTGGATGAGTGCTGCAAGGCCCACAAGGGACTCTGGAATCCCGAGGCGGAGCGCATGATCTTTGAGCATTTCGGCGTGGAAGTCGGCATCTGAGCGCCTGAAAAATGCAGTAACTATTCAGCGCCCCGCGTCCGGCGGCTGGCAGAGTAAAAGGAGCAGAAAATGATTTATACACTTACTTTCAATCCATCTGTTGATTATATCGTCGGTGTGAAACACTTTCAGGCAGGTGAGATCAACCGCACCTTCTCCGAAAAGGTCCTTCCGGGAGGAAAGGGACTCAACGTCTCCATCGTCCTGTCCAACCTCGGCCATAAGAGCGTGGCGCTCGGATTTCTGGCAGGGTTCACCGGAAGAGAGATCGAGGACAGGATGCAGGACTTCGGCTGCATGACGGATTTCATCTATGTCAAAGAGGGATTTTCCCGCATCAACCTCAAGATGATCTCCGATGAGGAGACGGCCATTAACGGGCAGGGACCGAAGATCACTGCGGAAGATATCGAAGAACTCTACAGAAAGCTCGACAAGCTGCAGGAAGGCGACATCCTGGTCATCTCCGGCAGTATCCCGGGCACACTTCCGGAGGACATGTACGAGCGGATCCTGCAGAGGCTGGACGGCAGGGGAATCGAGATCGTGGTCGATGCGGAGGGAAGTCTTCTGACCAACGTACTTAAGTACCACCCCTTCCTGATCAAGCCCAATCATCATGAGCTGGGATGGATCTTCGATGTGGAACTGAAAACACAGGAAGACGTCGTTCCCTACGCAAATAAGCTCAGGGAAATGGGCGCCCGCAACGTACTCGTCTCCATGGGCGGCCAGGGCGCCGTTCTGGTCACGGAGCAGGGCCAAGTCTTCAAAGGCGACGCCCCGAAGATCGAGGTGGTCAACACGGTGGGAGCAGGCGACTCCATGGTGGCCGGCTTTCTCGCCGGGTACCTGGAATCCGAAGGAAACTTTGAAAAGGCCTTTCTGACCGGGCAGGCCGCCGGCAGTGCCAGCACGGCCTCCACGGAACTTGCGACCAGGCCGGAAGTCGAAGCGCTTCTGCAGACCATCCGGGTCAAAGACTGACAAAAGCGGGACATACGGCTATTGAAGCGGCGGGAATCCGACGGAATGATCGGGTACGGACTCCCCGGCTACTGTAGAGTACGAGTGATAACAAGGAATGCACCTTCACACAGAAGTGACAGACGCGAAGCGGATGTAGAGATAATAAAAGAGAGCGGATGCCGTGCTTGCACGAGCAGACGCTCTCTTTTTTATCTCGTAAAACCGACCAGCGGGAGGTTTCACTTCTGTGGGAAGGTATACTCCGCCAACATACAGCTCGGCCGCGCCACGCGCGGTCGAGCTGGGCCCGCGACAACCCCCTCCCACAAATTTTTCTTAAATGAAAGCCTGCCGATGCCCTTCCTATCTTGGAGATCTCAGTCGTTTAGGCACAAATCCTGATATTTCATATCTGTACACAACTAAAATCGAAAAGTCACCTACCTATAAACATAATTTTGAATAGTTGGGTACAGCCTTTTAAATCTGCCAAGTTGTACCTAAAGGCGTGCGCTATTTTGACAACAACCTGCCAAAATATTGTCTTTGGATGATTTTCGTTGTGTACAGTGTTCAGAAATCACTGGCCTGTGCCTAACGAGAATAAGCTCCACGCATCTCAAGTAAGGATTTCAATCACCTCCGCAATATACATATCATGCGGTGCATCTTTCTTGTAGTAAGTATCGACTACTTCTTCGGGGATATTCTCGATCGCAAGCTGCTGCTTAAAGAGTTTCCTGCAAACGAGAGTG
>DJXS01000087.1:0-8474 GCA_002448395.1 Lachnospiraceae bacterium UBA6998
TTAATCAAGTTGTCGGGGGTTCGATCCCCCCATGTCTCATTACTAACTCTTCAGCCGATCTGTCGATTGCGGCTGTTTTTTGTTATTTACGGGAATGTCGGTCATTTCAACACTGTTTTGGCCTATATCGTTTCCACTTTTTTTCATCTGCGGATATGGCGAAACTGGCAGACGCGCCAGATTTAGGTTCTGGTGGGACCCCCCGTGCAGGTTCGAGTCCTGTTATCCGCACTACCGACCGGCAGGAGCTGTCTCCTGCCGGTTCTTTTGCATTTTCGTAATATTTCCGGAATTACTTAAAAGTTTCGAGCGGATTTTCCGCCGAAGTCATTCGCCTGCACTCATCCTTCCTCTGAGATCATTCACAGTCTCTCCGACAGTGATCCTGCCTCCGAGCGAGACCCTCTCTCCGACGTCCGTCTCCGGGTGTTCCAGAATATGGACAATCCTGCGCACCGCCTCTCTCCCCAGCTCTGAGGGCGCGTTTGACACGCCGGTGATTCTTCCGTCTTCAATGCCCGGTTCTTCCTGCCCTGTCTGAAGAACGACTGCCGAGATATCTTCCGGTATCCTCAATCCGTCCTTCTCCCATTTTCTGATTCCCAGGACAGCTTCCGGATGAGATGTAAAGATCACGCATGTGGCTCCCGACTCTTCGCAAAAATCCATCACATTTTCCGTTGACATCACTGAGAGCTCCGCCCCAAGACAATCCATTTCAAGCTTCTGTGCCTCTTCCCTGAGTATGGAGGCATACTTTTTGTACTCGATGCTCTGATCGCCCGGAAAAACCACGATCCGATGCCCCCTCTCCCTGAGGTAACTCATTATGAGAGCAGCGTTTTTCCTGAAATCCCTGCAGATACTGGTATGTCCGGTCACTTCATTTTCCACGCTGATCAGCGGGATACCGCTTTCCAGAAGTTCCGCGAAACGCCCCTTATAGAGATCCTCTCTGCTTGCCAGAAGGCAGATTCCGTCAACTTTGCGGGCTGTCACCCTTCCTATCCAGCTCATCTCCTGTTCCGCGGAATCCTCTCCCATAATGACAAGGTCCCTGCGGCACTCAGCTGCTTCTCCCGCCATACCGCACAGCATTTCCCTATAGTATGGCGACTTAACAAGATCTGATGATCCCGGCGCCAGGATTCCGATCGTTCCTGACATTCTCTGTATCGCCCGCGGTCCTCTTCTCCCCTCTCTGTACTTGTAATCCAGTTCCTCTGCTGTTCTTAATACCTTCTTTCTTGTCTCTTCGCTGATGTCCGGATATCCTTTCAACGCCTTACTGACTGTCGAAATTGATAGTCCCAGCACCGCTGATATATCCTTTTGATATGCCATATTAGTTTCCTCCCTGCATTTATCCTATCTGTCGCAGGGAAATAACCGCAAGTTTTTTCTTTCTTCCCGGATCGCTCCATCGTTGTCAAAATATAGTTTTTCGCAAATTATCGTAGAATCACGAAATATTTTCATTAAAATGCGCTGATTATCGATAAGGGAACTATTATCATTCACAATTCCATATTTTCCTTCGAAAGCGCCTGCGAAATGTTTCAAATTCAGCCCTTATCGCCATTATTGGTAAATGTTATTCCGACAATTGGCCTTCCACTGTCTTCTCCAGCCTCTGCTGCCGCTCAAATTTTTTAAATTAATTGTTGACAAAATCCTCTATTTCTTATAGAATACTTGTGTTGCGTAAGTGTAGCTCAGCTGGATAGAGCGTCTGGCTACGGACCAGAAGGTCGCGAGTTCGAATCTTGTCACTTACATGCGCAGTGCTCCGTCGATAGACGGAGCATTTTTTATGTTCGGGTTTGACACACATAGAAAAAAGTCCCTCCGGAAAACCGGGGGGACTTTTCATTACTTTTTACTTTTCAATGGTCCGGCGTCTGTAAACAGCTCCGGCCAGCGCAGCACCTGATAAAGCGAGAATCAGCAGCCAAAGCAGCAGATTTGACTCGTCTCCTGTATTGCCCGACTTATTCTTTGAAGAACTTGTGCCCGACTTGGACCCGCCCGATGAAGCGGAAGAAGACGACTTGGAAGTACTTCCGTTCTTCTTGCTTTCATCCTTCTTAACCTCATCCTGCGGCTCCGCTTTTGACTCAGGTTCCGCCACTGTAAATACCGCTGTCGCAGTACCATTGCCCGAAACGATCGACAGAGTATGCTCGCCCGCAGCAAGTGTTCCGAGAAGCTCCGCGGAAAGCGTCACATGTGTGCTTCCCTCGGAGACCACAGGCTCTTCCATCTTCCCTCCGTCAAGCACAGCCTCTCTGAACCACTTAAACGGAGCATCGGAAACAATGTCAAATCCTTCCCTGCTGTCCGTGGTCCACTTCGTGCCGTCTCCCTCGATGATCTCCGGCGCCGTGACGGTGATCTTGAAGTCTGCAGCCACATATCCTTCTGCTTCCACTGTCAGCACATACTCTCCGTCTCCGGAGAAAATGTAATCTCCATTTGTATCTTTCGCATTCAGATCAATCGCGCCCGCTTCACCCTTTTCGGGATCTGTGTTGATGATCGGAACAGCTTTAGCATTTCTGGAATCCCTGCAAAGGTCTTGTAATGTATACTTCCTTCTCGTCCGTAACAAGGATCATATCAAAATCACCGCTGCGTGTCTGCCAGTATTGAACCGCGCCGTCTAAGCCTGACACATAGCACGCTGTAGAGAGTGCATCCGCCAGCATGCCGTTTTTACTCACGATCGTCGCAGATGAAATCCCGCTCTGCGCCGGATAGCCGCTCTTCGGATCGAGAATGTGACGGTAAACAGTTCCGTTCTCATCCGTAAAATAGCGTTCATAGGCGCCGGATGTGATGACCGCGCAGTCCTTTGCGCTCAGAACTCCCAAAAGAGCATTGCTGTCCTGCCCGGCAAAGGGATCCCGGATCCCGCAGCGCCATAGAGAGCCGTCAGGCTTCGTTTGGTAAAGCTGAACATTGCCTCCAAGAGATACCATAGCCGAGCGCAATTGATATTTTGCAAAGATCTCCATCAATCGGTCGGACGTATATCCTTTGGCGATCCATTGCGAAAATATCACGAGATGCAGATAATACAGTCTCGTCAGGCTTTGCGTTCTCAGAAGGTCCCGATTCTTTTCTCGTCTCCTCCTGCGCAGAAGGAGATTGTGCGCTGCCGGACAGCGAATCTGAACTGATATCCCGGGAACAGCCGGAAAAAATCAGTGTCATCCCGAAAAAAAGACAGAGGATATATTTGTTCATGAGTCTTAAGCCCCTTTTCGTTTCCCGCAAAGTTTTGAGGATTGTATAAAAACATTTCGGCAACTTGGTTAGCCATTTATAACACGGTTAGTTTATATTAACTTCCCATGGTTGTCAATGCAGAAAACGGCATCCGCAGCGAAATAAACTGCCATCCGCACAAAAAAGAAAACGGCATAACCAGATTTTGCTCTGGTTATGCCGTTATTATCATGAATTCAAGGCTCTCTAAGCGAACCGCTGCGCCTCGTGCGGGTTGTATGTAAGGCAGCATCTTCCTTTCCGCACGAGTGTTCAATAATAAGCCCTATAAGGGAAACAAAACTGTAACAGGATCAGTCTCTCTCTACGATCGCCGCGCAGCCCATGCCGCCGCCTACGCAAAGGGTTGCGAGACCCTTCTTGGCGTCTCTCTTCTGCATCTCATAGAGAAGAGTGACAAGGATACGTGTTCCGGAGCATCCTACGGGATGGCCGAGCGCGATGGCGCCGCCGTTGACGTTGAGCTTGTCCATATCGAAGCCGAGGTCGTGTCCGACTGCTACAGACTGTGCCGCGAAAGCTTCATTTGCCTCGATCAGGTCGAAATCGCCGATCGTGTAGCCACACTTCTCCATAGTCTTGCGGGTAGCCGCCACAGGGCCGATGCCCATGATGCGGGGCTCTACGCCTGCCAGCTCGCCGGCGACCCATGTAGCCATAGGCTTAACGCCGAGCTCCTTGGCCTTCTCTTCGCTCATCACGATGATTGCTGCCGCCGCATCGTTGATACCGGAGGAGTTAGCTGCTGTGACAACGCCGTCTTTCTTGAAAGCAGGGCGAAGCTTCGCGATGGACTCCTTGGTCGTGCCGGGACGAGGGCCTTCGTCGGTGTCTACGATAACGGTTTTCTTCTTGGACTTCACTTCCACAGGGAAGATCTCATCCTTAAATTTGCCTTCCTCGATGGCCTTGGAAGCCTTCTGCTGGGACCATGCCGCGAACTCGTCGAGCTGCTCTCTTGTAAGTCCCCACTCCTCAGCGATATTCTCAGCTGTGATACCCATGTGATAGCCGCCGAAAGCGTCTGTAAGGGCGTCTCTGATCATGGAATCCTCGAGTACGGCGTTACCCATGCGATAGCCGAAACGGCCCTGCTGCACAAGATAAGGAGCTCTGGACATGCTCTCCATACCGCCTGCTACGACGATGTCGGCGTTGCCGTTCTCGATAAGCTTGGCAGCCAGGTTTACGCAGTGAAGTCCGGATCCGCAGAGAACGTTGATGGTGATAGCGGGAACTTCTACAGGAATGCCTGCGTTGATGGCAGCCTGTCTTGCGGGGTTCTGTCCGAGACCTGCCTGGATAACGTTGCCCATATAGACCTCATCGACCTGCTCGGGCTTAACGCCTGCTCTCTTAAGAGCTTCCTTGATCGCCAAAGCGCCCAGATCGGGAGCCGGAATGGAGCTGAGCTGTCCGCCCATTGTTCCGATCGCTGTTCTGCAGGCACCTGCCAGGACTACTTTTCTCTTGCTCATGGATTTCTTCCTCCTGAAATGTGATTATTCAAAGACCGCCCCAGGATTTTATGTCCAGGGGCGGTATTTACAGTCTTTACAAAGTTATCAGTCTCTCTCTACGATGGTAGCGCAGCCCATGCCGCCGCCGATGCACAGAGTAGCAAGGCCCCTCTTGGCATCTCTCTTGACCATCTCGTGAAGGAGAGTTACAAGGATACGGCATCCGGAAGCTCCTACGGGGTGTCCGAGAGCGATCGCGCCGCCGTTGACATTGAGTTTGGAAAGATCGAAGCCGAGTTCTTTTCCTACTGCTACGGACTGAGCCGCGAATGCTTCGTTTGCTTCATACAGATCAAACTGGTCGATCGTAAGGCCGGTTCTTGCAAGAACCTTCTTGGTAGCTGCAACAGGTCCAACACCCATGATGGAGGGATCTACGCCGCCGAGCGCGCCTGCTACCCATGTTGCCATAGGGGTAACACCCAGCTCTTTCGCCTTCTCTTCGCTCATGACTACGACACAAGCCGCGCCGTCGTTAATTCCGGAAGCATTGCCTGCTGTTGTAACGCCGCCGGCATTGATTGTGCGAAGTTTAGCAAGACCTTCGGGAGTTGTGCCGGGACGAGGGCCCTCGTCAGTGTCAACGATGACAGTCTGCTTCTTCATCTTGACTTCTACAGGAACGATCTCATCCTTGAACTTGCCGGCTTCCATAGCTGCACATGCCTTATTCTGGCTGTTTGCCGCGAATACGTCGAGTTCTTCTCTTGTAAGGCCCCACTGCTCTGCTACGTTGTCAGCGGTCTTGATCATGTGATAGTCGTTGAATGCATCCCAAAGAGCATCCTTGATCATGGTGTCAACCAGAACGCCGTTGTTCATTCTGTAACCATAACGGCCCTGCATAACTGCATAAGGAGCGAGGGACATGTTCTCCATGCCGCCTGCGATAACGATATCAGCAGTACCTGCGATGATCTTCTCAGCCGCCATATTGACGCAGTTCAGACCGGAACCGCATACTACGTTGATGGTGACTGCGGGAACTTCTACAGGAAGACCTGCGCCAATGGAAGCCTGTCTTGCCACGTTCTGGCCCTGGCCTGCCTGGATAACACAGCCCATGAGAACTTCATCAACCTGGTCTGCAGGAACGCCGGTGCGCTTAAGAGCTTCCTTGATCACGATTGAGCCAAGATCAGCAGCCTTAACTGTGCTGAGCTGTCCGCCCATCTTGCCGATTGCCGTACGGCATGCGCCCGCCAAAACAACTTTCTTTGCCATTTCTTTCCTCCAATTTTCCTTAAATAATATGTTTCACTCCTTGCTCCGGTGAAAGCCGCAAACACGAAATATGCGTCCATACACGGCTTTTTTATCACCTTATCTATTATATCACAGCAAAATCTAATTGTGAATAAAATATCAATATTTTTATATTATTTCAGAGCCCCGAAAAAACATTTGGGGCCTGATGTGCTGAAATTTCATTAACTAAAGGCCGCATGAACCAAACGGTCCATGCGGCCTCTCATATTGTCTGCAATATTGAAATTATGCCTCTTTCAGCTTCTTGATCTCATCGGTGAGCGCGGGAACCACTTCATACAGATCGCCGACTACGCCGTAATCAGCAATGTTGAAGATGTTGGCATCCTCATCCTTGTTGATAGCAACGATGCAGTCAGAGCTGCTCATACCTGCTACGTGCTGGATAGCGCCGGAGATACCGCAAGCGATGTAAAGCTTAGGTCCAACGGTCTTGCCGGTCTGGCCAACCTGGTGAGCATGTGCGATCCAGCCGCTGTCAACAGCTGCACGGGAAGCACCTACTACGCCGCCGAGCAGATCTGCAAGGGGCTTAAGAGTGGTGTTGAATCCCTCAGGGCCGCCCATTCCGCGTCCGCCGGATACGATGACGTCAGCGCCTTCGAGATCGACCATCTCGCCTGCTGCGTCTTCGATAGTCTCAAGGATGCATGTGCGGATGTCTTCGGGAGCGACATGATAATCTTCTTTGATGATCTCAGCCTTGTTCTCGCCGGCTTCGGGTTTCTTGAAGACGCCGGGACGAACAGTACCGCACTGAGGGCGGTGATCAGGGCACATGATGGTAGCCATCAGGTTGCCGCCGAATGCAGGACGTGTCCATGCAACGTTGCCTGTCTCTTCGTCGATGTCAAGGCTTGTGCAGTCTGCTGTAAGACCGGTTCTGAGTCTGGAGGAGAAGCGGGGGCCAAGGTCACGGCCGTTCGGTGTAGCACCGATCATGACTGTGGTGGGGCCATACTTCTCAACGACGTATGTAAGAGCATTTACATATGCATCGGTCGTGAACTGCTGGTACTCAGGTCCCTCGATTACGATAACCTGGTCTGCGCCGTAGATGCCGGCCTGCTCAACAGCTTCTGCTACGTTGTTGCCGATAACAACGCCTACCAGCTTTCCGCCCTGCTTGGTTGCAAGGTCGCGGCCGGGATTCAGGAGCTCCAAACCGACTTTCTTCGGGGAACCATCCTCATTTGTTTCAATAAATACCCAAAGGTCTTTTGTCTTAGCTTCCATTGTTATCCCTCCTGTCAGATAATTCCATTATCAGTCAGAATCTTAGCTAACTTAGCTGCGGACTCTGCGCCGGTCTCTTCCTTGATCTTGATTCCGCCCTGCTTTACGGGAGGAGTAAAGGACTTCTTAACATGTGTAGGAGATCCTGCGAGACCATAGTGAGCCTTATCCATGGTGGAATCGAAGTCATCGCCCAGCTGCTCGAATTTTGCTCTGTTAGCAGCCAGTTTACGCTTGATAGTAGGATAACGAGGATCGAAAGAAGGCTTTGTGAAAGTAACAAGGCAAGGGAACTTGATGCCGATGATCTGCTTGCCGTTCTCAGCTTCTTTCTGGACCTTCAGGCCGCCCTCAACTGCTTCGCACTCGAGTCCATAGGTAACCTGGGGAAGTCCCAGCCACTCAGCGATCTCGGGACCAACCTGTGCGGTATCACCATCAATAGCCTGCTTGCCGCAGAAGATAGCGTCGAAAGCACCTTCGGTCTCTTCGATCTTCTTGATGGCATGGGAAAGGATATAGGAAGTAGCAAGAGTATCGGATCCACCGAATGTACGGCCGGTTACGAGATAACCCTTGTCAGCTGCGATAGCAACGCACTCTTTAAGAACTGCGACTGCCTGCGGCGGTCCCATGGTGACTACCACGATCTTGGTATCGGGATTTTTGTCCTTGATGCGGGCTGCTGCCTCAAGAGCATAGCCGTCAAAAGGATTCAGAATAGCCGGGACACCCTCACGGATCAGGGTGTGCTTGACCGGATCGATCTTAATCTGAGTCGTATCCGGAACCTGTTTTACGCAAACAAGAATGTTCATATTGTCCTCCTCCTGGGATGTTATTTCGCATACCCGGTCTCCGCATTCCGATGCGGTCGTCACCGAGTATACAACTCTATTCAAAATATACCATGTATGACAGCAGCACATTTACCGCTTTTTCGAATTAAGTCATTCAAAAATCGAATATTCTATGCTGTTAATTCTCTGCAGGAATAAAAGTGTACTCCTGCAGAGATCACATGTATATTCTGGTCTGAAGTATAAAACTGATCGAATTACTTCTTGTCAGTGGGCACCTTGTTGCGGGGGCCGTTGGAATAGTCATAGAAGCCGATGCCGGTCTTGACGCCGAGTCTCTTGCCGCGGACCATCTTGC
>DJXS01000087.1:8557-22044 GCA_002448395.1 Lachnospiraceae bacterium UBA6998
CGGACCATCTTGCGGAGCAGAGGGCTTGCAGCATACTTGTTGTCGTGAGTTTCCTCAAAGAGGACATCCATGATCGCCAGGCAGATATCCAGACCGATGAAGTCGCCGAGTTCCAGCGGGCCCATGGGGTGGTTGCAGCCGAGCTTCATGCCGTTGTCGATGCCTTCGATATCAGCTGTGCCGGTGTAGTATACGTTGATCGCTTCATTGATCATAGGAACAAGGATTCTGTTTACAGCGAAGCCTGCAGCCTCATTGACCTGTACCGGAACCTTGCCGAGCTGCTTGGAGATCTCGATGACCTTCTCAACAGTCTCTGCGGGGGTATTGATACCTGCAATGACCTCAACCAGCTTCATAACAGGAGCGGGATTGAAGAAGTGCATGCCGATGATGGGCTTGGAAAGGCCTGCGCCGATCTGTGTGATGGATAAGGAAGAAGTGTTGGACGCATAGATGCAGTCGGGATTCTGGACGATCTCATCCTGGAGCTTTCTGAAGCACTCCTGCTTGATGTCCATAACTTCAAGAGCAGCCTCAACTACGAGGTCGGGATCTACCGCGATGTCGCTAAGGCCGGTAACGATCTTGCCGGTGATAGCGTCTGCAGCAGCCTGCTCCATCTTGCCCTTGCCAACCAGTCTGTCAAGACCCTTCTTGATCTTGTTAAGACCGCCGTCAGCGAATTCCTGCTTGATATCGCAGAGATAGACCTTCTCAACAGCGTCACACTGTGCGAATGTCTGAGCAATTCCGGATCCCATTGCGCCAGCGCCGATAACAGCAACTTTCATTTTAGTTTCCTCCTTTGATAACTATAAAAATATTGCAACTATTGCATTTGCCTTAAGTTAGATAATACAGCGGACGATCACTCGTTCTTGAAAGCAACCTTTCTGACCTTCTTCGGATCATCTTTCTTGCGAAGGAAGTTCGCCATTCCCTCTCTCTGGTCATAGCTCTCGAAGCAGCTTCCGAAAAGCTCTTCTTCGATCGCGACGCCTTCGTCGATGCTGACCTGAAGACCATCGTTGATAGCTTTCTTGCATGCACGGACTGCGATCGGAGCATTGCCGGCGATCGTGGCAGCCATCTTCTTCGCTGCGGGCATAAGATCCGCAAGAGGATATACCTCATTTACAAGGCCGATTCTCTTAGCCTCTGCCGCGTCGATATTGCGGGCTGTGTAGATCAGCTGTTTAGCCATGCCCGGGCTTACCAGACGGGCAAGTCTCTGTGTGCCGCCGAAACCGGGGGTGATTCCAAGGCCCACCTCGGGCTGTCCGAAAATCGCGTTCTCGGAGCAGATGCGGATATCACAGGACATGGAGATCTCGCAGCCGCCGCCCAGAGCAAATCCGTTGATCGCAGCAATTACAGGAATAGGGAACTTTTCGATCTTGAGGAAAATGTCATTTCCCTTCTTACCGAAAGCAGCGCCCTCTGCCTTGGTCATGGTGCTCATAGCACCGATGTCTGCGCCTGCAACGAAAGACTTCTCGCCTGCGCCTGTGAGGATCAGGCAGCGGACAGCGCCAAGATCTACGGCGTCAAAAGCCTGCTCCAGCTCGTTAAGAACATCTTCGTTGAGAGCGTTGAGTGCCTTCGGACGGTTGATGGTAATAATACCAACGGCTCCATCCACTTCATAATCAATGAATCCCATTTTTTTGTGTCCTCCCATCCAACTTGATATTTATAATCATGGCAGCCGCGCCGTACGCAGCTGCCGTGTTACCTGTATATCTGAAACGCTTCTTAATATATGTAAGTTCAGTATCAGTTCTCGGGTTCGATCAGGCCGTAAGCTCCGTCCTTTCTCTTATATACAACGTTGATCTCTTCCGTCTCAGCGTTGCGGAATACGTAGAAGCCATGTCCGAGAAGTTCCATCTGCACGCATGCGTCCTCGGGATACATGGGCTTCATCTCGAACTGTTTGTTTCTCACAATGCGGATCTCTTCGTCAGAAGCATACGGTTCTTCGAGATATTCTCTCTTGAAAGCAGCCTGCGCTTTGTGCTTCTTGACGATCTTGCTCTTGTACTTCTTGAGCTGTTTCTCGATCACTTCCTCCGCCTGGTCGACGGTGGTGTACATATCATTGCTGCTCTGCTCGCAGCGGATCACTCCTCCCTTGGTAGGGATCGTCACCTCCATGATATGCCGCCCGTGATTGACTTCAAGAGTGACATGAGCGATGGTGTCCTCGGCAAAGAATTTCTCAAGTTTGCCGAGCTTGTCCTTCACGGATTTTTCAAGTGAAGGAGATACTTCCATGTTCTTTCCAACGATGACATACTTCATAGACACCTCTTTCTGCAGTCTGCAGACTGCTGTTTTTTCGATGCCGGATGTCCGGTTAGATAATTATATCACAATCTTTATATCCTTGCACAGAACGGATAGGGTTTTACGGCTCAATTAATACAAATTTTATGAATTCCCCTCCTGCGGCGGAGCACACAAAAAAAAGCTGCAGAAAACGGGAAAACCCATTCTCTGCAGCACTGTTTACATATTATTTAATTCACCGGCTTTCAAGTACAGGAAGCCGCTGTGCATATCGCAATATCAATAGAAAATCCTTCTGATCGCCGCGATCGCACGGTAATCTGCTCTGGAAACCTTGATGCCGTCTCTTGCATTGGACGCGTGCACCATCATTCCGTCACCGATATAGATGCCGACGTGACCGTAGAAACAGATCAGATCGCCCGGTCTTGCATCACTGAGGGAATCAATTCCGATTCCGTAGCCTCTCTGGGAAGCGTCATAATGCGGAAGACCAACGCCAAAGTTAGAATACACTGCCATCGTAAAGCCGCTGCAATCGGTGCCGTGTGTAAGGCTTGAGCCGCCCCATACGTACGGATTGCCGACAAACTGGAGTGCAAAGTCCGCAACCGCCTGGCCTGTCTCCGCTCCGTGATTGAGCATTTCCTTTTTCGCTGTTTCGGCAGTTTCCTTTGTGTTGTCCGCCGCTATCTGTGCCTTTTCCGCTACTGCAAGAGCAGTTTCCGCAGCCTTTTCCTCAGCCTTTGTGGGCTCAGCGTTCTCATCTTCAACGATGCTGGCCGCCTCTTCTGCCTTCTGAGCTGCCGCCTGCGCGACTTCCGAAGCCTTCTCAGCTTTCTTCTGCGCGTCATCGGCGATATCCTTCACCGTGGCGTTCTCGATTCGCTCCTGCTGTTCCTCGGCAGTCTCCGCGACAGGATAGGAATCCGTAACGCTTACGTCTTCCATCTTGACGTATCCCTTGCCGTTCTCAGTGGCGACCTCGATCCAGCCGTCGGTCTCCTCTTCCATGTTCTCCCTGACTTCGATCTGCTCGCCTTGGGAGACGGTCATAATAACATTTTTTTCACTCTTGTTCTTGTGAACCTTAACTTCGTTCTCGCTGTTGTCAACTACAGCGACATTCTTCTTGACCAGTTCGGACAGAAGCGCGGCTTCATCGCCCTTGACAAGATACTCGCCGAGGACATAGCCCACGAGAGAGCCGGACTTGATCTTTACCCAGTCGCCGCCATTGTCCTGAAGGATCTTGGCAACATCGTTACTATATAATTTACCGATCACTTCGCTTCCGAGCGAAGCATCCGTGTGAATGTTCAGATATACATTGGGGGCAGCAACAGCGAGCTCAATCTTCTCTTCCTGCTTGAGACTGCTCTTTTCGGTGGCAGCGTCGATGACGGCCTTCTTCTCGCCGTTGTCTTTCCCCACTCTTATCTTCTGCCCCGGACCCACAATTGATAAAACCGCGTCTGCGACCAATTCAGCCTGTGCATTTCCCGGCGTGATAACATTGCCCGTGATCGGGTTCAGATCCGCAGCGGCATCAAGCCTCGCGGAATATCCCATCGCTCTGACCGGTGCACCCATTACGGCTGCCGCCATAGTAAATGTGACCAGTCCTGTCAGTACCTTAGATCTAGTAAAAAACATGCTTCCTCCTGATTTTGTTTCCAGTTTATTGCCGGGCGGCAGCTCGGCATTAGTCTGTATCAGGCTGTAAAAACCTTGTAACTAAACTGTTTATCAGCCGTCGGTACTATAGCAGATGCCTTTTTTACTGTCAAGAAATCTACAGTTTCTTAACGTTATTTAGGATTTTTTTAGAAAGTTTCGGCCATTCCTGTTACAAAGTCAGAAGTTTTTCGTTTTTTACCAAAATATTTACGAAATACTTATTTAATAATATGAATAATAAATATAATCGCTTTTTTCTATATTTTGACACATTAGAAACACGTGTGAAACAATTAACAAAATTGATCAATCGGGGCGTCTTTTTTTACGACTGCCTCAGAATGCTCTGTACTCCGGTGAATGCGATCTGGCTCACCTTGTCTCCCAGTTCCTCCATGCTGCACGGGATCTCATCCCTTAGCCATCTCTGGTACACGTACATAGCGCCTGCGACGAAAAAGCTCACCTGGATCTTCAGATCGCTCTCCGGGAGCTTCGAGTGCCTTGCGTAAATCTCAGAGAGAATATCCACCGCAACGTTTTGTACCTCGTTCCAAAAAAATCCCAGGCTGGGATTTCCGGCGACCATCCTGCAGAACTCCAGGTGCTCAGCCAGCATCGAGTTTACTTCCTTCGCGAATATCTTCCTATCAAAGGAAAGCGAGAAGAAGCTCCTGATCGTGAGCCGGGCAAGGAGTTCCTTCGTCTTCTCTTCCGCGTAATCCCGGATGATATCCTCGGTCGAATCATAGTGCAGATAGAAAGTCTTTCTGTCGATATCCGCCTCTCTTGCGATATCCGAGATCGTGATCTTCTCCGTCCCTTTTTGCTTTAACAGGTTCAGATACGCGTTCTGTATTGCTTTCCTGGTCTTTGTGATTCGTCTGTCTCTCATTTTTCTCCCCACTTTATGCCAAAATGTGTATTATTCCCTAATACATATCAAACTGGCAATTGCCAAAATATTCATTAAATATCATAATACCCCATGTGTGGATAATTCAATACCTGCGCATTATCCCGTTTTATATGCTAAAATATAGACGTTGAAAATCGTCTTTTCACAGCAGCAGCTTTATCAATGCTGCAAAACGCTATCAATAATAAGGAGGAGTCTATGAGCAACTACGAACTGGACCACAAACTGGAACACGTCTATTCTCTGGCCGCTTACGCGGAAGTAGAAAAAAAGCCTGTTAATTCCAAGAATTACAAGAGAATCCTTGAAAAGCAGAATAAGGGTGTTCATGAGCTGATGAAAGCAGCTTATGAGATCCCTTTCTACCGCGCACGCTTTGAGCAGAGCGGAACGACCCCGGATGACTATCACTGCGCCGAGGACCTCTACAAATTCCCGCTTCTGACAAAGGATCAGCTCCGCGACTGGATGGACGAGGAAGCAGCTAAGGATCCCGAGAAGTACAAATACTGGCACGTCTCTCCCACCTCCGGTTCCACCGGAAGACCGCTGCGCGTTCTGATCTCCCCCAAGGAGTACGCATACGTCACAGCGAACTGGCTGCGCACCATGGGATACGGCGGATTCAATCCTTTCACAGGAAAGACTATGTGCCGCCCCAACTCCCTGCACGGACCGGTCAAGGAATATGACTCTCCCGTCCAGAAGCTCGGCATACTTCGCCGCAAATATATGTCTGACACGATCAAACAGCGCGTCGACACCCAGACCCTCGTGGATGAGATCAACGCATACAAGCCCGACTATCTCTACAACCACAAGAACCTGCTGATGCGTATCGCCAAATATGTCAAGGAAAATGACCTTTACATCCACCAGCCCAGCTTCTACACTCCTTTCGGCGAGATGCTCGATGATCCGTCCAGAGCGCTTCTGATGGATGTCTTCGGACCCGGCCTCATCGATGCTTACGGAATGGGCGAGACCGGCTCCTGCGTCATCAGGATCCCCGGCAGGAAATACTATCAGGTCAACAGCGACCTCTTCGTAGTAAACGTCTATAATCAGGATCTGACCGGACCCGCCCTGAAGGGCATGATGGTCATCACTCCTCTGTACAAGACGGAGCTTCCTCTGATCAACTATACTTCCTTCGATCAGGCGGACAGCTACATGAAGAAGGGCCTTCGCTTCGTCAGAGGCGTCCAGGGTCGCATGAATGACGTTATTCACCACAGGGACGGAAGCGTTACCGAGTGGGGCAACATCTCAGGCGTAGTCAACTACATCCCCGAGATCATCTCCTACAGAATGGTGCAGGAGACCTACGAAGACCTGACTCTGATGATGGTCAGAAATCCTGAGACTCCTGTTGAGAAGCAGGAAGAGATCGAAAAGGTACTCGATGAGAAGCTCATGGCTATGTTCAAGGATCCTTCCATCAAGATCACATATCAGTGGCTCGATGAGATCCCTGTAGATCCGAACGGAAAGCTGAGGGTTATCATCAGCAAGGTCAAGACCGGAGCTATCGGCGAGCCCGAGCACGCCGGTGAGGACGTCGGAAGCGCCGATATCAAGCCCGATGCCTCCACAGAGGAATGATCAGTTAATACATTTTACGGAAACTGCCGCTGACGCGGCAGTTTCTTTTTTGTCATAAAAAGGAGCTTCTGAGATAAACCAACAGTCAGGGATCCTGTATCTCCTCTTAATTATATGCGCAGATTTACAACGCTTCCGATTTGGTGTATATTCCTATTTATGAATACAAAAACACAGGAATTAACTTTTGGAGCTATGATCGTTGCTATCTTCGGCGTTCTGCTTTTGGTCAACCGACAGACCGGCGGAATGTTCGAGGGTTTCTTTATGTTCATTTTTCCCATCCCTATGGTGGCTTTTTCTGCCAAATACGGATGGAAGGACAGCCTGCCTGTCTTTTTCTGCACGATCCTGATCGCGTTCCTCTTCGGAACCTTCACCGGCATGTTCTACGCCATAGGCATGTCTTTTGTCGGCATGGTTTACGGTTCCTGCATCAGATCCGGAAGGGATATGAACCGCACGCTCATTCTGGTCATGATCCTCTCCGCCGCCATGGAGCTTCTGTGTACTGTGGCGCTGGCTACTTTTGCCGGTTTTGACCTCAATGCCGATATCATGGCAATGCAGGAGACTATGAACACAATGCTCGCACAGGCAGGCGTTGATACTTCAACAGGCATTCTGTCCTATGATTATCTCCGCCGCATGTATATCATCAGCACGGGATTTGTAGGCGCCATGGAAGGCCTGATCGTCTACTATCTCAGTTATGCGATCCTTAAAAAGCTGCGCTATCCCATCAGGAAGCCGCAGCCCCTGACAAGCTACTATCCTTCCAGGATCTCCGGCGTAATCGCGCTGGTCCTGGTCTTTGTCTATGCCTACACCGTTGCGAAACCTTTTTCCAATTCTGCCGCGCAGAATATCCTGCAGTCCGCCGGAATGTGCGGCGTGATCTATCTGATCTTCTTCGGATATATAGCCCTTCTCATGATCTGCAGTGTTTATCTTCACCTGCCCAGGATCCTTGGAATGATCATCTCTTTATTCCTTACAATGTCCATCTCCTATATCCCGATCCTTGTCGGCTATCTCTATATCAGCGGCAGTCTTCATAAGGCTATGGAAGACCGGATGTCAGAAAAGCCCCATAACTTGTCAAAATAAACCTTGAACGCCAAACTGAATAGAATTATGATACATTCCAACCACAAGCCTGACAGTGAAAGGAGGTTTCACTGCTATGGGTAAAGAAAATGGTGTAATGTTTCAATTTTTTGAATGGTATCTGCCGGCAGATGCTTCGCTCTGGAAGACAGTATCCTCGAAGGCTCAGGAGCTCTCCGATAAGGGTGTGACTTCAGTGTGGCTGCCTCCCGCATACAAGGGACAGGCAGGAATTAATGATACCGGCTACGGGGTCTACGATCTGTACGATCTCGGAGAATTTGATCAGAAAAAGACAGTCCCCACCAAATACGGGACCAAAGACGAATATATAGATGCAGTTAACAAATTACAGGCTTGCGGTATTGATGTCTATGCGGACATTGTCTTAAACCACCGCATGGGCGCTGATGAGACAGAAACGGTACAGGCCGTCAAGGTCAATGAGGAAAACCGGACAGAAACGGTCTCCGATCCCAAAACGATCGGAGCCTGGACCAAGTTCACATTTCCCGGAAGGAACGGCAAGTATTCAGATTTTGTCTGGGACCACACCTGCTTCAACGGCGTCGATTACGACGAGCTCAAGGATAAATCAGCGATCTACAAATTTAAAGGTGTCCAGTGGAACCGGGGTGTAGACAGCGAAAACGTAAATTACGACTATCTGATGGGCGCCAACGTCGATTTCAGCGTTCCGAAGGTTCGTGAAGAGCTGATCCGATGGGGGCAGTGGTATCTCGACACCACAGGTGTTCACGGTTTCCGTCTCGATGCAGTCAAGCACATTGAAAAAGACTTCTTCCCCGAATGGCTGGGAAAACTTCGGGCTAACAATCACAAGGAATTGTTCGCCGTCGGCGAGTACTGGAATTCGGAGATCGATATCCTGACGGATTACCTAAAGAGCTGCGGCGGGTGCATGTCGCTGTTCGACGTGCCGCTCCACTTCCACTTCTTCGAAGCCAGCAACAGCGGCGGTGAATATGACATGCGCGGACTCCTTAAAGATACTCTGGTGCAGCGCGATCCCACCCACGCGGTCACATTCGTGGACAACCACGACACGCAGACTGGACAGGCCCTCGAGAGCGCGATCCAGCCCTGGTTCGTCCCGCTGGCTTACTCCGTGATCCTGCTGCGCCCCCACGGATACCCTTGCGTATTCTACGGCAATTACTACGGCGTTAAATCCAAGAACGGTCCCTCTTTCCACAAAGAGATCGATCTGATGATGGACCTGCGCCAGACTCACGTATACGGCGCGCAGCATGACTATTTTGACGATCCGGACGTAGTCGGCTGGACAATGGAAGGCGATGAAGCACACGGCGGAAACGGCCTGGCAGTCGTCCTCACAAACAGGACCGGCGGCGATAAGGCAATGTATGCCGGCAAGCAGCACGCAGGTGAGACCTGGATCGATACTCTCGGCAATATGAAGCACGAGATCGTGATCGATGAAGAGGGATACGGCGTATTCAGCTGCGCAGACGGATCCCTGAGCATCTGGATCAAAAAACAATAATTTACAGTACAAAAAATGTGCCTCGTCAGAAAAGCATTTCTGACGGGCACATTTTTTAATCTCAATCCAGGTCTTCCCCGCGTGAAGCGATCACTTTCTTATACCAGTAAAACGAATCCTTGCGGCTCCTTGAGAAATCCCCGGTTCCGTCGTCGTGACGATCCACATAGATAAATCCATATCTCTTGGCATACTGGCCGGTTCCGGCCGAAACCAGATCGATAGGCCCCCAGCTGGTGTATCCGATCAGCGGCACACCGTCCTCCAGGGCTTCTCCCATCGCCCTGATATGCTCCCTGAAATAGGCGATCCTGTAAGGGTCGTGGATCGAGCCGTCCTCCTCCACTTTATCAAAGGCGCCGAATCCGTTCTCAACGACCATGAGAGGCAGCTTCGGATATCTGTCGTGCAAGTATATAAGTGTATAGCGAAGTCCGTCCGGATCGATCTGCCAGCCCCAGTCTGAGGCCTTCAGATAAGGGTTTTTCGCGTTTTTGACCATATTTCCGGCCACCATCTCCGCCTCAGGATCTTCCGTGATACAGCCCGACTGGTAATAGGAGAAGGTGTACATATCCACCGTTCCCTCTTTGAGGATATCTGTATCCCCTTCCAATATAAAGGAAGTGTCGATCCCGTTGTCCCTGAAGAATTTGAACGCGAAGTCCGGATACTCGCCGCGCACCTGCACATCGCCGCACAGATTGTTCTTAAAATTGTCCTCCCACTGCGCCGCAAGGACATCCCTGGGATTGGGAGTCAGCGGATATACCGTCACGTGCGCGATCATGTTGCCGATCACGAAATCAGGGTTGATCTCATGCCCCATCTTCACGGCGAGGGCCGAAGCCACAAACTCGTGGTGCAGCGCCGTATAGGTCGTCTGCATATTGCTCTTGAGCTCATTGAGCGGGATCCGGTGGTCAGCTTCTATGTCGCTCTTATCCATGATCCCGAGACCATACAGATTGCCGATCCCTCCCTCTCCCATGCAGGGGATATTGATCTCATTAAAAGTCAGCCAGTATTTGACCTTGTCCTTATAGCGGCGGAAAACCGTCTCTGCATAGCGGAGAAAGAGTCCGATGGTCTCTCTGGAGTAGAAGCCGTTATATTTTGTCACGATGCTCCACGGAATCTCGTAGTGGCACAGGGTCACCAAAGGCTCAATTCCGTACCTGGCGCACTCATCAAATACCTTATCGTAGAATGCCAGCCCCGCCTCATTGGGCTCCTTATCGTCGCCGTTAGGAAAGATCCTTCCCCAGTTGATGGACAGCCTGAAGCAGGTAAAGCCCATCTCCGCGAACAGCGCGATATCCTCTTTATAGCGATGGTAAAAGTCGATCGCCTCATGGCTGGGATAAAATGCCGTCGGATCTGTCTTGGGGAGAAAAGTCCTGGGCGTGTTCACATCGCCTCCGAGCAGCATGTCCGGGACGCTGAGTCCCTTGCCGTCTTCCAGATAGGCTCCCTCGCACTGATTGGCCGCTACGGCGCCTCCCCACAAAAAATTCTCGGGAAATCTCATCATTGCCTCCTTTTCATTTTTCATCATTTGTTATCAGCAAACCACTCGCTTACCATTCCGCATATCCCGTCCAGATCGCCAAAAGCCGAATAATCCCGGGTATCCATCTCTTCTCCGGTGATCTCGTTGGTCTCTTTCCCGGCTGCTATCTCTAGCTGCACGTCAGGCGTCACTCCTTTCTCGAGGTCCGATCTGCTCTCATCCGTGAGCTTAAACTTGCTGCCGGAAATGGAGATCTCAAATCCCTCACTCAGCACAGCTTTCTGTACACTGCAGGATCCTCCTCCGGATCTGTCTCCGATCACCATTCCGCCTTCTTCCTTCACAAGGAAGGGAAACAGATTTCCGCAGGAGAAGGAGGCACCGCTGGTCAGCACCGCGTAATTGAAATTGTAGCTGACCTCCTCATCCTCCGCGTTAAACTCTCCGTCCAGATTTCTGTCCACGTCAAAATATACATCGAAGTACTGCTTACTGAGCTCGTCATATCCACAGAGGTGGTCTCTGCCGGTCATAAGCGACAGCGCGCCTGCGACAGAATCAGAATACCCGCCGGGGTTTGTGGCGAGGTCAATGACCACATTCTTTATTCCCCCGTCCTCAGAAGCTCTAATAAGGCCCTTTGCCACCGTTCCCATCGTATCATCGGGAATCTCTCCTTCCCCTCTGTAATACGCGTTCCAGCCGCCCTCATCGACAGAGAAGGAGCGAAGAAGAATTATTGCCGTATCCCCGTGCCTGTGATACCCGGAATCCAGATACTCCTCAGGGCGCACACTGAAAATGCCCTGGTTGGTACTGCTGATCTCCCTGACAAAATCCGAGATCCCATACTCGTCGAACTTGGACCAGGTATACTCCCGGAATGCCTTATACTTATCCTGCTCGGCATCAACCACACCGATGGACAGCGTTGTATTGTTGTGCCCGTCCTCAAGAGGCCTTTCAGAGAGCCTGTACATACCGAACCAGAATTCCCCGAAATCCCTCGAAGTCAGCTCCTGCCGAAGTTCCCGTCCCGGATCGCCAAAAGCCGCAAGGGCAGCGTCAAACCCCTCATTTCTCAGAAGTTCAGGATCCAGCTGTGTTTTGCCGGGATAGCCGTACATATATTGGAAGATAAAGCCCAGATCCCCATAGCTGTAAACCGTCAGATCCCTGGCTCTCTCCTCGCCGTTCAGGATGCTGTCCATATACTTGGTGCTGTAATAACGGTTATCCAGCTCATAAGGGCTCTTGCTGCAGCAGACATACAGTTTGTCTCCATTGAAGGCAATTCTGTTCTGCGCGATATCTGTCATCCAGGATGACAGTATGGAGACAGGGAACCATACGTCACTGCTGTCCCCGCGGATCTCGATTCCCAGTTTTCCCAGGTCAAACTCGGTTTCTGCCGGTTCACCCTCGTAAACCACTTCCCTGAGTTTGAGATAAGGCGCCGCGCTGTCCTTAAAAGAGCTCGGAATCCCTTTTTGAGCCGCCTCATAATAATTCACAAACGCCGGCATATTCTCCGCCGAAACCGTATCCCTCCCTATATCCACACTGGCAGAGGCTCCGGCTGCGTTTGTGAGTGTATAGGTACCGTCCCCGTGATCCTCCACACTCAGTCCTCCCCCGAGCATCAGGTCAAAATATTCCGCGATGCCCATATACGCGACATTCGGTGCGTCTTTGTAGAATCTTAGAGGTACCGTTTCAAACGAATCATTGTTCTGATCAACCTGCAGCGACTCATCCGGGGCTTTTTCCCGGCAGACCTCCACTGTCTTCTGAATGTATTCATTGTTCACCGTCTCTTCCATGGGCGGAAGCTCTGCCACAAGTTCTGTTTCTTCGGCATTCTGTGGTATATCTGCAGGTGCACCCGACTCATTATGAGTTTCCCCGGTTGGCTCAGTGGCCATCTGTGCATTCCCGGAGACCTCTCCGCTATTGAGTTCCTGTTTATTTGAAGCCTGCGCGGCGCTGCAGCCGGTCGGCAGAACCAGTGATGCGCACAGTATCGCCAAAATGGATTTCTTTATAATATTCTGTTTCCTTATCATATCCGTCCTCTATGTGTAATTATGAGAAACCTGTCTTCGGGCAGCTATCCGGATCACGATGATATGCTTTCTGTATATTCTATCACATTGCAAGTATACTCTTCGACATCAAAAAAAGCTGCTGCATAAATATGCAACAGCTCCTTTACTGCCGGCAGCGGGGGTCGAACCCGCACTCCCTTGCGGGAACGGGATTTTAAGTCCCGCGCGTCTGCCAATTCCGCCATGCCGGCCGGCTATATAATCTAGACCGTTTTAAAAACGTTCTTCTTTATGTGTTCAGCGGCGGTCATATAACCGCCGCCTTCAGTGCCTGTTAAGGCAAAATGGACCCTCGGGGACTCGAACCCAGGACCGACCGGTTATGAGCCGGGAGCTCTAACCAACTGAGCTAAGGGTCCATACAGATATTGGAAGACGATATGATCGTCTCCAAGCCTTCCGGCTTTCTTAAAACAGCATTCCCGATGAAAACTGTCTTATGACTCCGACGGGAATCGAACCCGTGTTACCGCCGTGAAAGGGCGATGTCTTGACCGCTTGACCACGGAGCCGAGATTGCTTTCATAGCCTACATAGTATAGCAGAATTAAAAGCCATTAGCAACTGAATTTTATTAAGCCTTTATTCCTTGTAAAAGAAAAGACAGCAGATATACTGCTGTCTCTAGCGCCCCGAGCAGGGCTCGAACCTGCAACACCGCGGTTAACAGCCGCGTGCTCTACCATTGAGCTATCAAGGCATATTCTCTGTACCTTCAAAACTGAACAC
>DJXS01000031.1 GCA_002448395.1 Lachnospiraceae bacterium UBA6998
AGAAATCCCTATAATTACTAGTATACAGAGTATTTTTAAAGACTATTTTGGAGGACATTTGATATGGGAAATGAAGATAAGACACCTGTTGACGGTGATATGCTGATCGCGGAGATCCTCAGGAAGTATCCCGAGGCAGCATATGTTCTGATGAACTGCGGAATGGGCTGCATCAGCTGCCCCGCATCCCAGATGGAATCTCTCAGCGACGCGTGCATGGTTCACGGACTTGACGCTGATGAGGTCATCAAATACGTCAACTATGAGCTTGGCCTGACAGCGGCAGAATAATCCGGGCGCGGCGCGGGAAACCGCGGTGATGTTCGGCGGCAGCTTGGGGAAGCCGCAAAATTGAATATATTAGTTCCGGTGTATTGGTAGCCCACAAATGGAGTATTTTTGAGGAGGTTCTGGTATGGCATTGAATCAGAGGAAGGTGGCAATGGTCGGATGCGGTTCTTCAGGCGCGGCATCCTGCTTCGCTCTTATGCAGAGCGGACTGTTCACGGAAATGGTTTTGATCGATTCGTTACCCGAAAAGGCTGAGGGTGAGGCTATGGATCTTTCACAGGGTCTTACATTTGCAAGACCTATGAAGATCTATGCGGGTGATTATGACGATCTGTCAGACGCGGGCATTATCATCGTGACCGCTGCTGGGGTACAGAGGAGCGATGACACGAAGCTGGATCTGGTGAAGAAGAATGTGCAGATCTTCAAGACCGTGATCGCAGAGATCGCGAAGAGAAATGAAGAAGGCATCATGCTGATCGTCGCCAATCCTGTTGATATTCTCACCTATGCGGCGCTGAAGATCAGCGGCTGGGCAGAGGGAAGGATCCTTGGTCTTGGCACAGTTCTCGACACCGCAAGGCTCAGATCCCTCCTCAGTGAGAAGCTGAGTGTGGACGCCCGCAACGTTCACGC
This sequence comes from Lachnospiraceae bacterium UBA6998, assembly GCA_002448395.1. Classification (GTDB taxonomy): domain Bacteria; phylum Bacillota; class Clostridia; order Lachnospirales; family Lachnospiraceae; genus CAG-791. The sequence goes on from DJXS01000031.1 coordinate 928, forward strand.
CTACATGGTCGGTGAGCAGGGCAGGGGCGAGGTTCCGATCTGGAGCAGCGCGACCGTATCGGGAATTCCGATCCGCGATTTCTGCGAGATGCGCGGATATCCGGATCCTTCGGACTATTTTGACATGATCGCCAAGGAAGTCAGGACCAGTGCCGACGTAATCACGAGAAAGAAGAAAGCCGCGTACTACGGCGTCGCTATGGGCGTCCGCAGAGTGTGCGAAGCGATCGTGCGCGACGAGAAGTCCGTACTTCCCGTCTCCAGCCTGATGTATGGAGCCTTTGATATCGACGGACTTGCGCTCAGCATGCCCGCTATTGTCGGCAGAAACGGCGTCGAGTGCCTTGTCCCGCTGGATATGAGCGAGGAAGAACTGGATGAACTCAGGAAGACGGCCGCCACAGTTAAGGCGATCGTTGACGACGTGTTCGGTGAAGCCAGATAAGGCAGCGCAGAGAAATACCGGAAACAGAAGAAACCCGTGCAGGAAACTGCACGGGTTCTTTTCATAGCGGTCAAAATATAGCGGATCCGTTTATCGGATCATGCCGAGGGATCAGGCTTCCTCTTCGAAGTCTTCCTTGCCTACGCTGCAAAGAGGACATTCCCAATCATCGGGAAGATCCGCAAAAAGGGTGCCGGGCTCGATGCCGTTATCGGGATCGCCGACTTCTTCGTCGTAGATGTAGCCGCATACTGTGCATACAAATTTTGCCATACTATACTCTCTTTCTGCTTTCCACCTTATGAAAAGCGGTTGTTATTAAATGGTTTTTATTAAAACCGACATCACTATCATTATATAAGATGGCCAAGGGGCTTGCAATAAGAGATGTACCGCTATTGGCAGCTTCAAAGCGGTATAAAATCGAGGTTTTTGGGATTCCTTCGGCGGAAAATCCGCCGGGTTTTGACCGTTTTACCAAAGTTTGAAAAATTGCGCTCAAGGGGTTGTCCCTCCGGCGGGGAAGCATTTATAATCAGATTCACCAGCCGGAGGAAGGAGGTGAAGCCATTGACCGAAGGCGGACGGGCAGTCCTGGTACTGTTCGTGACGGCGGCTGCAGCGTCTGATCTGCGGCGGGGAAGGATCTACAATTTCCTGACCTTTCCAACGATGGCGGCAGGCGTTCTGCTGCTTATGTTGAACACGCCGCAGGAGATTCCTCCGGTGCTGGGGGCAATGACAGCTGCTATGCTCCTTCTCTTTCCTTTCTGGAAGGCGGGAGGATTAGGGGCAGGAGATATCAAACTCCTCATGGCACTGGCTCCGCTGATGGGGCCGCGATGGTTTCTCTTTGGTATTGTTCTTTCTTTTCTGATCGGCGCGGGAATCTCCGCGGTTCTGCTGATCAGATACCGGGATTTATCCCGAACTGTTCATTTTGCTGTGCCTATCGGCATCAGCGTCATGCTCTGTCTGCTTCTCGAGCAGCTTGGAATACAGAGCCCATCCTTTGTATCATTTTAATTTTTGCAGGACATGTGACAGGCAGGCCGGCAGGCTTTATTTTGATGCGCCCGCATGAGGATTTATGCCCGCTGCGCAATGTCCGACGAAAGGAGAGCCCCAATGACTAACAGCACAAGCGCGGCCGGCGCGCGCAGGGTCTGCATCTGTGACAGCGAAGTTTCCTACGGGGAACACCTGATGGAGTATCTTCGCCGCGAGGGAAGGCTGCCCGGGGAGATTTACCTTTACACAGGAAGAGGGATATTCCTCGAGAGGGAGACACCGGAGACGACAGGGCTTCTTGTGATCGCGGAATCCCAGTACACGGAGGAGCTCGGGAGAGCCGGATTCAAAGATATCCTGCTTCTCAATGAGAGCAGCACATATATGGAAAAGCCCGAGAACATGAGCAAATACCAGTCCGTGGAGAATATCTGTGACAGGATCCGCGAGATGTGCATGACCCGGGAGGAAGGACTTTCGGAGGGGGTACGCCATGGCAAGCCGATGAAACTGATCGGAATCTATTCGCCTCTTACACGGTGTCTTCAGACTACTTTCGCGCTCTGTATGGGACAGCTGCTGTCGGCCTCATCCCCCGTATTGTACCTGAATTTTGAGGCTTATTCCGGATTTGAGACGATGCTGGGCCGCACCTTTCGGGGGAGCGTGAGCGACCTGCTCTATTATAACGACTGCGCCAGGGAGAAACTGTCGGGACAGCTTCGGTATATGACGGAAAAGATAGGAGATCTGGATTTTCTCCCGCCTATGGAATCTTTTATCCTGCTGCGATCGATCAGGACAGAGCAGTGGCTGGACCTGATGCGGACCATTGAGAAGGTAACGGACTATGAGTACTGCATACTGGACCTGAGCGAGCAGGTGGACGGAGTGCTGGAAGTCATGAGGCAGTGTGATTACATATTCACCATAATCAGGGAGGACGGAATAGCCAGGGCCAAAATGACGCAGTACGAAGCGCTCCTGAAGAGCACGCAGTATGAGGATATCTTCATGAAGACCAGAAGGTGCAGGCTCCCGGTCTTTCGGGAACTGCCGGGAAACATCCTCATGCTCACGCATGGAGAGCTGGCAGCCTGTGTAAGGGAGATCCTGGAAGAGGAGGGTCTTTTATGAACCTGTCATATACAGCGGTCCGGGAAGAGATCCGCTGCAGCATTATGCGGCAGATCGATTTCTCCAGAGATGTTCCTGACAGCGAGGTATTAGACCTCATAGACAGTCAGCTGACAAATGCAGAAGAGACCCGGATTGCCCTGATGACACTGGAGGAGAAGAAGCGGCTCCGGCAGGAACTGTTCCACTCGATCCGGCGGATGGACGTTCTGCAGGACCTGCTCGAGGATCCGGAAGTGACGGAGATCATGGTGAACGGTCCGGGCAATATCTTTGTGGAAAAGGCGGGCAGCCTGACCCGCTACCCGGGGAAATTCTCCTCGCCGGAGAAACTGGAGGATGTGATCCAGCAGATCGCAGGGGCTTCAAACCGGGTCGTCAACACGTCGTCTCCGATCGTGGACTGCAGGCTGGAGAACGGAGACCGTGTAAATGTGGTCCTGCATCCAATCGCGGTTAACGGTCCGATCCTTACGATCCGCAGGTTTCCGCAGGATCCGATCACGATGGAGGACCTGCTGCGATTCGGGTCAATAACGGAGGAGGTCGCGGAGTTTCTGGGCAAATGTGTCAGGGCGGGTCTCAATATTTTCATCAGCGGCGGAACAGGATCGGGGAAGACGACATTCCTCAATGTGCTGTCCGACTGTATTGATCCCGGAGAAAGAGTGATCACCATCGAAGACAATATGGAATTGCAGATCCGTCATGTGCCCAATCTTGTGCAGATGGAGGCAAGAAACGCCAATGTTGAGGGCTGCAGGCCCATCAGTATCAGGGAACTGATCAGGGCGAGCCTGCGAATGCGGCCGGACAGAATTGTGGTTGGAGAAGTCAGGGGACCGGAGGCGATCGATATGATCCAGGCTATGAATACAGGGCATGACGGAAGTATGAGTACAGGTCACGCCAACAGCGCGCGGGATATGCTCGCGAGGCTTGAGACGATGATTCTTATGGGGATGGAACTGCCGGTCCCGGCGATCAGAGGACAGCTGGCCGCCGGCATTGATATCATCATTCACCTCGGCAGGCTTCGGGACAGGAGCAGGAAGCTTCTGGAGGTGGCGGAAGTTATGGGAATAGATAACGGGCAGATCAAACTGTCTACTTTGTACAGGTTTACGGAGACGGGGGAGGAGAATGGGAAGATCATCGGAGTCTGGAGGAAAGAAAACGAGATCGCTCACAGGTTTAAGTTCGAAATGGCGGGAATTGATATCTGAGCGGGCGCTTCTTTATCTGGCGGAGGGGGCGGCAATGGCTGCTGCCGCCGCATGGCTGTTCTATCAGTCCGGAATCGCTGCGGCTGTTCTTTCTCCCCTTGCGATCCCCTACTGTATTTATCGGCTGAAGGGGGAGCGCGAGAAGAAGAAAAAGATTCTGTCGGAACAGTTCAGGGGATTGCTGGACAGCGTGAATAATGCGCTCAGATCAGGGGATTCTCCGGAGAATGCCTTTCGGGAAGGCTATAGGGAGATGGTGTATGAATACGGGGAATACGCTCCGATCACGCAGGAACTCACCAGGCTGGTCGGAGGTCTGGACAACAGGATTCCTTTGGAGAAGCTGCTGGATGATTTTGCGGCGAGAGCCGGAACAGAGGAGATCAGGGAATTTGCGGAGGTGTTCAGGATCGCGAAGCGAGGCGGAGGCAATATGACGGAAATCCTGTCGCGCACGGCTTCCCTGATCGAAGAGAGGCTTGATGTGGAAAATGAGATCAGCATTATGCTGGGCAATCGGCGCCTTGAGCAGCGGATCATGGACGTCACGCCTTTTATGATCATCTTTTATATCGGGATGACGTCGCCGGGATTTTTCGATGTTCTCTACCACAATCCCGAAGGGATCGCGTTCATGACGATGTGCCTGGGAGCCTATCTGTGCGCGCTTGCTCTGTCGGAAAAGATTTTGTCGGTGACACTGTAACGGAAAGCGGAAAAGAGCGGCGCGAAGGCGCCGGAAGGGAGAAAGAGATGGAAATCTATATCTACGGGCTGATCCTGACGGGCTATCTGGTGCTGTGGTTTGTCTCAAGAGGCAGTGAGGGAAAAGGGATCGGGAGAATAGCGGAATATCTCTATGAGAGAGGGAGGGTATGGGGGCAAAAGATCGGGAGGGGAGGTCTGCTTCGGGAGAGCGGAGTCCGAAGAGACCTGTCACTCCTGTATCCCTACGGAAGACTGCAGGGAGAGGAGAAGAGTTTCTGCGTAGGAAGGATCAGGCTTGCACTTCTGATCTTTCTGGCGGGGGATATTCTCGCCGTCGCAGGTTATGCCGCCGCTGAGGGAAATATGCTCCTCAGGGACGGAGGGCTGATAAGGGAAGAGATAGGCGGGGAAGATCGAAGCACTGAGCTGGAAGCTTACGTTGTACAGGAGGCGGAAGGCGGGGATGTCATGAGAGTCCATCAGGGGGACTACAGACTGGAAGTCCGTTCGAGAAAGTTCAGTGAAAGTCAGGCGCGGTCCATGGCAGAGGAAGTATTCGCATTGCTGCCCGAGAGGATTCTGGGAGAGAATGAGAGCCTCGGGCAGGTGACGAAGCCGTTGGACCTGCCGGGAACAGTCGAAGGGTATCCTTTTTCGATATCCTGGGAGAGCAGCAGTTATGCGCTCGTCGACGCAGACGGATCGGTCGGGAATTCGGGAATGGGGGCGGGAGAGAGCAGGGAGGTGACGCTGACGGCGATCCTCAGTTATGACAATGGGATCCCGGGCGGTCTTCGGTGGGCAAGGGAGTATCCGGTCACAGTGTACGGACCTGAACTGTCGCCCGAGGAAGCGCTGTCTCAGAGGATCAAAGAGGCGATACAGAGCGCGGACGCGCGGAGTGTATCCGAAACAGAATTACCGCTTCCCGATGAAATGGATGAGAACTCTCTTTACTGGGAAGAGAAACCGGCGGGAACGGGCATGTCGATGCTGGTATTTTCGGGAATCGTTGCTTTTCTGGCGGCAGCAGTTATGGGAAGCAGGCTTCACGAGAGGGTGGTTCAGAGGGAGCGGCAGATGATGCTGGATTACCCTCAGATCATCAGTAAATTCGTGCTCTACCTCGGAGCCGGACTGAGTGTCCGCAGCACATTTATAAGACTGGGTGAGGAGTATACAAAAAGAAGGGAAGAGGGTCTGAGCGAACAGGGCGCATACGAAGAGATCCTTCTGGTGTGCAGAGAGCTGGCGAGCGGAGTCCCGGAAGCGGAAGCGTACGCGGATTTCGGGCAGCGCTGCAAATCCAGACAGTATACGAGGCTGAGCGCTATTTTGGCCCAGAATCTCAAGAAGGGAAATCAGGAACTTCTGTCTGTAATGCAGCAGGAGGCGAAGGCATCCTTTGAAGAAAGGCAGAATACAGCGAGAAAGCTGGGAGAGGAGGCGGAGACGAAACTGCTTCTGCCGATGATCATGATGCTTGCCATCACAATGCTGATCATTATAATACCTGCCTATTACAGTTTTGCAGCATGAAGAGTAAACACAAAGGAAAGGAAAAAAAATGAGAGAGACGGCGAGAGATTTTATAAGAGATGAAGCAGGCATGGGGACTGTCGAGATCATACTTATCATTGTGGTCCTGATAGGGCTGGTGATCATATTCAAAAAACAGCTCAACGACCTCGTCAAGAAGGTGTTCCAGAAGATCAGCAGCGACAGCAACTCGATCATTTCCGCGGCCGGAAGCGGCAAATGTTAGAGGGCCCGTGAACAGAGAGAGGACCGGGGGCGATAAAAAGCCCCTGCCTGACCGGGGATCATGGCGGGAAGCCGGCGGTTATATGACAGTGTATCTGGTTCTGACCCTTGCGTCGATCCTTACTCTTTATCTTGTACTGATCAGTGGTGCCAGGCTCGGCGCCGCGCGCATGCAGATGGAGAGTGTCAGCCGCATTGCGCAGAACTCGGCACTGGCGGAATTCCACAGGGAGATGCACAGCAGATACGACCTTTTCTTTACGGATACGTCTTACGGCGGCCCGGGGGGAGGGAATGAGGTTCTTGCACAGCATCTGAGGAATTATATGGACAGCAATTGTGCCAGAAGGGCAGCGCTTCCCTTCGGAGGGATCAGGGACTGGACATCAATGGAGATCTCGGATGTCCGGGTGCCCGAGGCGAGATACGCCTGTGACAATGGAGGGAAAGCGGTCCGGGAGCAGGTTTACGCATATATGTCGGCGGACCCGGCCGGCGCGGTGATCTCGGAAATGCTGGTGACGGCGGACCAGTGGAGAGGCCTTGAGATAAGCGGAAGAGAGTGGACAGCGGAGACAGAGCAAAGCCGGGAGGACCTGAAGCAGGCGTTGAGAGACCAAAGAGAGGATCAGAAACAGGAGAATGAGGAAAAGGAAGAGAGAGAAGAGGAAGTTACTGCCGAGGAATATGAAGCGGCGTCGGAGGAACCCTCGGAAGCGGAGAATATGGTCGATCGAATGGGATCTTTTCAGTTACTGCCTGTTCTCCGTCAGGTTTTTGGGGATATTGACGGACTTTCCGACAGACGCGTCGAGGCAGAAAACGTTCTCAGCGCACGGAAAGTTCATCTGGGGACAGGAATGACAGCGGCCAACTCTCACAAATATCCGCAGGCAGATGAGATCGTGTTTGACCGGTATATTTACGAGAAGACGGGAAATTTTGTAAAGCCTTCCGAGGATGGGCAGCTTCGTTATCAGACTGAGTATATCTTGTGCGGGAAAGGATCTGACAGGGAGAACCTTGAGGGAACGGCAGCAAGGCTCATTCTGATCCGGGAAGCGTCCAACTGCGCATACCTGTTCACTGATGAGAGCCGAATGGGGCAGGTCCGCGCGGTGGCGGCGGCAGCTTCGCTGATCCTTCTCAACCCGGAACTGGAGGAGCCTGCCGCTTACGCGCTGGCCCTGGCATGGAGTTATCTTGAGAGCGTTCAGGATGTGAGGATTCTGATGAAAGGCGGGAAGGTCCCGGTCGCCAAGACAGGGGATTCCTGGAAGACCCATCTGTATGAACTGCTGACGCCCATGACGGCGGTCAGAGACAGAGACAGCGGGGAGGGGCTCGATTACTGCGCATATCTTCAGGGGCTTCTGCTTCTGGGAGGCAGTTCGGTCAAGACCCGCAGAACGATGGATGTGATGGAAATGGATCTGCGAAGGATCACCGGGAACAGTGGTTTTCGCATGGATCTATGTATGGATGAGTTCAATATGAACGCCGGTGCGCGGGCATGCGGGACGGAGTTTTTGTTCAGCGGAAGCAGCGGATACAACTGAAACAGGTGAGAATAATGCGGATCGGGAAATGAAGCTGAAAGGAGAAAGGAGGCGGGAGTGATGTTTCTGTCGTTCGGCGGTATTTTGACAGATGTAGACAAAAAAGAGCCTCTCCGGGCGTCTGAACGGGCGGCAGTGACATCGCTCCCGCTTTCTTTTTCCGGAAGCATGACACTGGAAGCCGCGGCGGTAGTGCCGCTGTTTCTGTTCTTTGTGATGAACCTGTTGTTCATCTTTGAGGCAGTCCGCCTCCAGAGCGGCCTGCAGGCAGCTCTCCAGCAAGCGGGCGAACAGGTATGCGAAGCAGCGTATTATACCAGATTCGCACCGGGAGCCGGGGAAGGGGAGGACGGCGCGCCGGAGCAGACGGACGAAAACGGGGCTGCTGTGTCGCTGCTCATCTCGGAAACCTATGTGAGAAACAAAGTAACGTCTTACCTGGGGGAATCCTTTTGGAAGTATTCCTGTGTGGTTGGCGGAAAAGCAGGTCTGTCTTTTGCCCAGTCTAAAATCATGACTGAGGGAGACCGCGTCGAGATCATCGTTAACTGCAGAGTCAGGCCTTTTGTGCGTATTGTCGCGTTTCCTGATTTCGCGATGCAGGCCAGATACTGCGGGCATGCATGGGTGGGATGGACGCCCGGAAGCGGTATGGCGGAGGGCAGCGGCAGCAGCGGTAAAGAAGAGGCCGTCTATGTCACTACATACGGGGAGGCGTATCATACGGACGCCGGCTGTATTTATCTTAACCCTCAGGTCAGAGCGGTATCTGCATCGGAGGTAGACAATTACAGAAGCGGAAACGGGGCGAAGTACTATCCATGTGAATGCTGCAGACCGGGCGGAAACGGAATCGTATATATCACGAAAGAGGGCAATCGGTACCATTCCGACCGCAGCTGCAGCGGGATCGTCAGGCATCTGACTACGATGGAGACTGACGCGGCAAAGGATCACTACAGACCCTGTCCTGTCTGCGGCAGCGGACATAAGGGGAGTCACTGAAAAAGGAGCAGACATCATAAATGAAGGGAAATATGACACGACTTCTGTGTGCCTGCCTGTTCCTATGGATGGCTGCGGTGCCGGATCTGAGATCGAAAAGGATCCCTGTATGGATACCGGGACTTTTCTTTGCGGCTTCAGTGGAAGCAGAGCTGTTTGAAGCCGGCTGCAGTGCAAAGTTGGAGTTTTGGGCAGGTGCTGTGCCGGGCGCGCTCCTTCTGCTCTTATCCTTAATACTGAGAGGCAGAATAGGAGAAGGGGACGGAATCTGTCTCGTGGTATGCGGACTGTTTACGGGTATCAGGGCTGTGTTGCTGATCTTAGAAATGGCATTGATCATGGCGGCTCTGACCTGCATGATCGGAATCTTTACAGGAAAAAGAAAAGCGGGAGACCGGATCGCGTTCATCCCGTTTCTTGCGTCTGCGGGAAGCCTGTTTCTGATCGCAGGCGTGTTGATGTCAGTGTAGGACTGGAGAAACGGACTATGAAAAAAGAGCTTGAGGGATATATGACTTTGGAAGCCGCAATGATATTTCCGGCGGTATTTGCGCTGGTGATCATGCTGCTTTATGCGACGTTCTTTCTATATGATAAGTGCAGGATGACACAGGATCTGTATACAGCAGCATACAGACAAAGTATAGTGCGGGGAAAAAGCGCGCCGGATATAAAGATCGACACCTCTGACTTTTTTATGCTGAGCAGCTGCTCGGCGGAGACTGGGGGAGGAAGTGAGATCACAGCATCGGCGAAAGGAGGGATGGCACCGGCTCTTCTGACCGGGACGGGAGACGGAGGGACAATCTGGGAATTGAAAGTGACAATGCACGCACGAAAGACAGATCCTCCACAATCTTTTCGCAGATTCAGGAGAGTTGCGGCAATAGCGCAGCAGGCGCTGGGACAATAAAAAGGATGCTATGTATGAAGGCTACATATTATAAAGATACAATGCATAGTTATATGATCATTCCATGTCCGCCGGAGGCCGAAACAACCGGGTATCAGTATAGGATGCTGGAGATGAACAGAATTGAAGGAATATTGCCGTGCGGCCTCAGGCACATTGACGGAGAGAGTTTTCTCTACTATGAGACTACCGGCAAGCAAAGTCTGAATGCATTATATGAAGGCCGGGGAATTCCGGGAGCAGAACTGTTCAGACTTTTGGAGGCGCTTTTAGAGGTATCTGAGACGCTTTCGGGATATTTGCTCGATGAGCAGCACTTGGTACTGACAGGAGACCAGATCTTTTACGATCTCTCCTCCGGAAAATACAGTTTTACTTATTACCCTGGGGAAGTGGTCAGTCCGGAAGTGTTCAGGCTTTTGGCGGATGGAATAGACAATACAGATAAGAGGGCGGCTGCCGCGGCTTACCGACTGTGCGCTGCCGCAGAAAGAGACAGACAGGCTCTGCGGGAAGCGGTCAGGGAGGAAGCAGCTCAGAAAGATACGCCAAAGCCCTGGGAGATCGGGACGGCGGAGCCGGCTGAAAGCAGTACCACGGAGATTGACCATGAAGAAACCGGCAGTTCCGACAGGTATGCAGAGAATATCGAAACAAAGAAAGGCCGCTTTACCTTCGGAAAGCAGGCATCCGGGGAGGTGAGACCGGACCGAAACGGTGAAACAACTCAAAACCTGGATCCTGCACCGGGGGTGGGAAAAAAACAGATCGTGCTCAGGATACTCCTGATCGTGCTGCTTCTTGCCGGATCGGGCGGGTTGTTCACCGTTCAGCTCCTGGTCTATATTTCGCAAAGGGAAAGAAGACTTTGTATTGCGGGATCGCTCCTCCTGCTGGTCAGCGCGTGTCTGATCATTGCGGAGACAGTTCTCCGTGTCCGCGAGTCGCGCAGAAAGAAAAGAGAGGAAGAACGGAGCAGAAGACCTTCCTATTTGGAGAGTGATGAAAAGGATCTGCCGGTATTTGGCACTGGAAAGGCGGATGAGTACAGACTAAACGACGATGAGACCGGAAATACAGTCCGCTTCAGTGAACAGGAGATGACCGGCAGATTATATGGAAGGGACAGAGGCAGCAGGATCGATTTGCGAACGCTTCCTACTACTGTCGGCAAGGCACAGGCCTATGTCGACGTGGTACTGCCTGATCCATCTGTCAGCAGAGTCCATGCGAGAATATACAGAGGCGAGGAGGGCTGCATTGAGATTCGTGACCTTGACAGCACAAACGGCACCTATATCAATGGAACACGGCTGGAACCGAATGAAAAGAAGCGGGTGCACCGGGGAGATGAGGTCAGATTCGGCAATATGGAATATGAATACAGATGAAATCCGCCGGGAGTCCTGTTATAATCTAATCGCATGATACTTGCCACGAAGGAGGTAGAAAGTTGAGAGATAATAACTGTATTTTCTGCAAAATAGCGAACGGCGATATCCCCAGCAGGACCATTTACGAAAATGACAAATTCAGAGTGATCCTGGACAACGGACCCGCTACAGACGGACATGCGCTGGTGCTTCCCAAGGAGCATTTCGCCAACCTGTTCGAGATCCCGCAGGATTGGGCAGCGGAAGCGATGGAAACGGCAAAGACAGTTGCAGAGCTGCTTAAGGACAAGCTCGGCGCTGACGGGCTCAATGTTGTACAGAACAATGGCGCGGCTGCAGGACAGACTGTAAACCATTTCCACATGCACATTATTCCCAGATATAAGGGCGACGGACAGACGATCCTTTGGAAACCCGGACATCCCACCGACGCGGAACTCGATGAGGTCTGCGCAAAGATTCTCGGCTGAATATGGAAGCGTAATGCCGGCCTCCGGTCAAAATACAGGAGACCGGCATATATTGTAGCCAAGCCCTTCAGAATATCTGTATCTTGTAATTGACAAACTGAAAACAAATCTATATAATCATTAGTACGGTCTTAAAAAGAACGTAACAAATACTATATTTTATGCTTAAATCAGGCGAGGAGAAATACTCAAGAGGCTGAAGAGGCGCCCCTGCTAAGGGTGTAGGTCGGGAAACCGGCGCGAGGGTTCAAATCCCTCTTTCTCCGCTCTGGAGATCCACATGGTGGACCTCTGAAAGGTTAATTTCCGGGAATCCGTGAAATTAACTTTTTCTTTCTAAAGAAAAAAGTATTCTTAATATTTTATTAAAAAGTGCTTGCATCTGGGAAAGAGAAGTGATATCATAGCATTCGCCGCTGAAAGAGAGGCGGGCACAAAAGAGTTTTCGAGCCTGACGGCTCAAGAAAAACTTAAAAAAGTGCTTGACAATCGAAACGGCCTGATGTAAGATATCAGAGTTGCCGCTGAAAAGAGGCAGCACGGACAGCCTGCCAGACAGGCGTCCGAAATACCAATACAATCGAATATATGACAACTTAACAGAAATGCAACCCTGAATATATTCCTAAAAGAAGACCGGGACGAATCGTTTAAGAACGGCCTTCATTAGAATAATTCAGAACGAACCAAACCAAGCAAATTACGGAGCAGATTTAGACGTTAACGTTTGAACTGTGACAGTATTGAACTTGAATCGAAGGTTTCCACGAGACGGAGACCTTACAATATTTAACATGAGAGTTTGATCCTGGCTCAGGATGAACGCTGGCGGCGTGCCTAACACATGCAAGTCGAACGGGGTTAAGGGAAATTTTCGGATGGAACTTAACTTAGTGGCGGACGGGTGAGTAACGCGTGGATAACCTGCCTCACACTGGGGGATAGCAGCTGGAAACGGCTGGTAATACCGCATAAGACCCCAGCACCGCATGGTGCAGGGGTAAAAGATTTATCGGTG
>DJXS01000103.1:0-915 GCA_002448395.1 Lachnospiraceae bacterium UBA6998
GAAAGACAGTCTTTGAGTACATGGATGTCTCCCCCAGAATGGTGTTCTCCGTAGCTACGTCCCTGGTTCCTTTCCTTCAGAACGACGACGCGAACCGCGCTCTGATGGGATCCAACATGCAGAGACAGGCAGTTCCGCTTCTGACTACAGAGGCGCCTGCAGTCGGTACCGGCATGGAAGCCAAGGCGGCGCGCGACTCAGGTGTCTGCGTGATCTGCCCCAAGTCCGGTGTTGTTGAATTTGTCGACGCGACCACCATTAAGATGGCTTACGACGACGGAACGAAGGAAGAGATCCACCTCTCCAAGTTCGAGCGCTCCAACCAGAGCAACTGCTACAACCAGAAGCCTATCGTCTTTACGGGCGAGAGAGTAAGAGAAGGCCAGATCATTGCTGACGGTCCTTCCACCTGCAACGGCGAACTTGCGCTCGGCAAGAACCCGCTGATCGGCTTCATGACATGGGAAGGCTACAACTACGAGGACGCTGTTCTTCTGAGCGAGCGCCTTGTAAGAGATGATGTATATACATCTGTCCACATCGAGGAGTATGACTGCGAAGCCAGAGATACCAAACTCGGTGCGGAAGAGATCACAAGAGATGTCCCCGGCGTAGGCGAGGAGGCTCTCAAGGATCTGGATGAGATGGGAATCATCCGCATCGGCGCGGAAGTCCGCGCAGGTGATATCCTTGTCGGCAAGGTTACTCCTAAGGGAGAGACTGAGCTGACGGCAGAAGAGAAGCTGCTGCGCGCGATCTTCGGCGAGAAAGCCAGAGAGGTCCGCGATACTTCCCTCAAGGTCCCTCACGGCGAGTACGGCATCATTGTCGATACCAAGGTATTCGAGAGGGAGAACGGCGACGAGCTCAGCCCCGGCGTCAACAAGGCAGTCCGCATCTATATCGCGCAGAAGA
>DJXS01000103.1:991-1493 GCA_002448395.1 Lachnospiraceae bacterium UBA6998
AGAAGAGAAAGATCTCCGTCGGCGATAAGATGGCAGGCCGTCACGGAAACAAGGGTGTCGTTTCCAGAGTGCTTCCTATAGAAGATATGCCTTATCTTCCCAACGGACGTCCGCTGGATATCGTACTGAACCCCTTGGGCGTGCCTTCCCGTATGAACATCGGACAGATCCTGGAAATCCACCTGTCCCTTGCTGCGGAAGCGCTTGGATTTAATGTAGCGACCCCGAACTTCGACGGCGCGACTCAGGACGACATCATGGATGCCCTTGATCTCGCGAACGACTACGTCAACACTGAGTGGGACGAGTTCGAGGCAAAATATAAAGATTCGGTAAGTCCTGAGACCATGAAGTTCCTCTATGACAACCGTGCTCACAGAGAACTGTGGAAGGGCGTTCCGATCTCCAGAGACGGCAAGGTCTGGCTCAGAGACGGACGCACCGGCGAGATGTTTGACAACCCTGTCACCATCGGCCACATGCATTACCTGAAGCTCCATCA
>DJXS01000103.1:1667-8748 GCA_002448395.1 Lachnospiraceae bacterium UBA6998
CAGCGTTTCGGTGAGATGGAAGTATGGGCACTGGAGGCGTACGGCGCGGCTTATACACTGCAGGAGATCCTGACGATCAAGTCGGATGACGTCGTAGGACGTGTGAAGACCTATGAGGCGATCATCAAGGGTGAGAATATCCCCGAGTCCGGTATTCCGGAATCCTTCAAGGTCCTGCTCAAAGAGCTGCAGGCCCTCGGGCTTGACGTTCAGGTCCTCGATGAGAACGGCGAAGTCGTTGAGATCAAGGAGGACATCGACTACGGTGATTCCTCTGTCTACCGCTTCGAGATGAAGAACAACTTCAAGGACTACGGAAGCCCCGATCAGGCGCAGCTTGAGCGCGGCGGCTTCAGCAGCAAGGAATTTAATGCTGCGGGAGAACTTGAGGACGTAGAGCCTGAACCTCGCGATTCCTCCGACGGAGACATCCTGGATGGGATCGATTTAGAAGGCCTGGATCTGGATAACGGTGATTTTTCAAGTGAAGACTCCGAGGAGGATTTCTAAATGCCTAATACGAAACAGCAAAACTATCAGCCGGTAGCTTTTGAAGCGATCAAGATCGGACTGGCTTCACCGGAGAAGATCAGAGAGTGGTCCCACGGCGAGGTGACAAAGCCCGAGACGATCAACTACAGGACCCTGAAGCCTGAGAGAGACGGCTTGTTCTGCGAGAGGATCTTCGGTCCCAAGAAGGATTGGGAGTGCTATTGCGGAAAGTATAAGAAGATCCGCTATAAAGGCGTGATCTGTGACAGATGCGGCGTTGAGATCACCAAATCCAGCGTCCGCAGAGAGAGAATGGGACACATCGAGCTTGCAGCTCCGGTCTCCCACATCTGGTATTTCAAGGGAATCCCCAGCAGAATGGGCCTGATCCTCGATCTTTCACCGAAGATCCTTGAGAGAGTGCTCTATTTTGCCTCTTATATCGTACTGGACAAGGGCCAGACAGACCTCGAGTACAAGCAGGTGCTGACTGAGCGCGAGTATCAGGAAGCCAGAGAGAAGTACGGCAACAAGTTCCGCGCGGGAATGGGTGCCGAGGCTATCAAACAGCTGCTTCTCGATGTCAAGGTAGAGGAAGAATACCAGGAACTGAGCGAGCAGATGGAGACCGTGCAGGGCCAGAAGAGAGCCAGGATCATCAAGAGACTGGAAGTCATCGAGGCCTTCCGCGAGTCCGGAAATTCTCCTTCCTGGATGATCATGGACTGCATCCCGGTCATTCCTCCGGATCTGCGCCCCATGGTGCAGCTCGACGGCGGAAGATTCGCTACTTCCGACCTGAACGATCTGTACAGAAGGATCATCAACAGAAATAATCGTCTTAAGAGACTTCTTGAACTCGGCGCTCCGGACATCATCGTCAGGAACGAGAAGAGAATGCTGCAGGAAGCGGTCGACGCGCTGATCGACAACGGCAGACGCGGCCGTCCTGTCACAGGCCCCGGCAACAGGGCCCTCAAGTCCCTTTCCGACATGCTTAAAGGTAAGGGAGGACGTTTCAGACAGAACCTCCTGGGCAAGCGTGTCGACTACTCCGGACGAAGCGTTATCGTCGTCGGCCCCGAGCTGAAGATCTATCAGTGCGGCGTGCCGAAGGAAATGGCGCTGGAACTCTTCAAGCCTTTCGTCATGAAGGAGCTGGAGAAGAGAAATATTTCCCAGAATATCAAGAACGCCAAGAAACTGGTTGAGCGCGTGGACCCTCAGGTCTGGGATATTCTGGAAGATGTCATCAAAGAGCATCCTGTAATGCTGAACCGTGCTCCTACACTGCACAGACTGGGCATTCAGGCGTTTGAGCCCATCCTGGTGGAAGGCAAGGCGATCAAGCTTCACCCGCTGGTTTGTACAGCGTTCAACGCTGACTTCGACGGCGACCAGATGGCTATTCACCTTCCTCTTTCCGTAGAGGCGCAGGCTGAGTGCAGATTCCTTCTGCTCTCCCCCAACAACCTCCTCAAGCCTTCAGACGGCGGTCCGGTTGCTGTTCCTTCACAGGATATGGTACTCGGTATCTACTATCTGACTCAGCAGAGAGACGGCGAGCCCGGAGAGGGAAGATGCTTCCACAGCATGAACGAGGCGATCCTCGCTTACGAGAACCATTACATCACGCTGCACTCCAAGATCAAGGTCAGAGTCAGCAAGAAGAGGGAAGACGGTGAGGTGGTCACAGGTACCATCGACATCTCCCTCGGAAGACTTCTCTTTAATGAGATCATTCCTCAGGACCTCGGATTTGTGGACCGCACAAAGCCTGAGAATTACCTGCTTCCCGAGATCGATTTCCTGGTCAAGAAGAAAGACCTCAAGAAGATCCTTCAGGCCATCATCGATACTCACGGTACCTTCAAGACCGCTGAAGTACTTGACCTGATCAAGGCTATGGGATACAAGTATTCCACAGTTGCGGCTATGACGGTTTCCATTGCCGACATCACCGTTCCTCCGCAGAAGAAGGAAATGCTCAAAAAAGCGCAGGCCACGGTAGACGTGATCTCCAGAAACTTCGTCAGAGGACTGATGACAGAGGAGGAGAGATACAGAGCTGTCGTCGATACATGGACAGAGACTGATAACGAGCTCAGAGACCTGCTGCTCAGAAGTCTTGATAAGTACAACAACATCTTCATGATGGCTGACTCCGGAGCCCGAGGCAGCAACCAGCAGATCAAACAGCTGGCCGGCATGCGCGGACTGATGGCGGATACGACGGGCCGCGCGATCGAGCTGCCCATCAAGTCCAACTTCCGTGAAGGTCTGGACGTTCTGGAGTACTTCATGTCGGCACACGGCGCCCGCAAGGGTCTGTCTGATACAGCGCTTCGTACAGCGGACTCCGGTTACCTGACCAGACGAATGGTCGACGTATCCCAGGAGCTTATCATCCGCGAGATCGATTGCTGCGAAGGCAAGGAATCCATTCCCGGCATGACCGTCAAGGCATTCACAGACGGCAAGGCGATGATCGAGGATCTCAGAGACCGAATCACCGGCCGTGTTGTCTGCGAGGATGTCAAGGACGCTGACGGCAACATCATTGTCAAGAAGAATCACATGGTCACTCCCAGCCGCGCGAATGCGATCCTCGAGAGAGGCGTGAACAAGCGCGGAGGCAGGATCGAAGGACTTAAGATCCGTACCATCCTGACCTGCAGATCTCACATGGGAATCTGCGCGAAGTGCTACGGCGCCAACATGGCTACCGGCGAAATGGTCCAGGTAGGTGAAGCGGTAGGTATTATTGCGGCACAGTCCATCGGTGAGCCCGGCACACAGCTGACCATGAGAACATTCCACACCGGCGGTGTCGCGGGCGGCGATATCACACAGGGTCTTCCCCGTGTCGAGGAGCTGTTCGAGGCGCGTAAGCCGAAGGGACTTGCGATCATCTCCGAGTTCGGCGGAACCGTATCGATCCCCGACAACAAGAAGAGCCGTGAAGTCATTGTTACCAGTGACGAGACGGGCGAGTCCAAGGAATACCCGATCCCTTACGGATCCAGAATCAAGGTTGTGGACGGCCAGACCATTGAGGCCGGCGACGAGCTGACTGAAGGAAGCGTCAACCCTCACGACCTGATGAAGATCAAAGGAATCCGGGCAGTCCAGAACTATCTGCTCCGCGAGGTCCAGAAAGTTTACCGTCTGCAGGGCGTTGATATCTGCGATAAGCACATCGAAGTTATCGTCAGACAGATGCTCGGCAAGATCAGGATCGAGAACAGCGGCGACACCAAATTCCTTCCCGGAAGCCTGGTCGACGTCCTTGATTTCGAGGATGAGAACGAGAGACTTACAGCTCTCGACAAGCAGCCCGCTGAAGGCAAGCAGATCATTCTCGGTATCACAAAGGCGGCGCTTGCCACAAGTTCCTTCCTGTCCGCAGCATCCTTCCAGGAGACCACTAAGGTCCTTACCGACGCCGCGATCCACGGCAGGATCGATCCCCTGATCGGCCTTAAGGAGAATGTAATCCTCGGTAAGCTGATCCCTGCAGGTACCGGTATGAAGAGATACCGCAGCACCAGACTCAGCACAGACGCGCGTCTGCGCAGGATCGGTGAGGCAGCTGCGGAAGCAGCACAGGAAGCGGACGCTGAGGCCGAGATTCAGGTGGAAATCCCTGAAGTTCAGCCTTCGGAGAAAATGATCAATTCTTCTGTCGAAGAATAAAAAAGTAATTGACAACTGCAAAACGGACTCATATAATATCATGGTGTGGCTCTTATGGGCTGCACCATGTTTATTTTTATAAGAAGGAGGTGAAATAGAATGCCAACATTTAACCAGTTAGTAAGAAAGGGTCGTCAGACTTCCGTTAAGAAATCTACTGCTCCCGCTCTGCAGAAGGGAATGAACTCCCTGAAGAAGAAGGCTATTGATGCCAGCTCTCCTCAGAAGCGCGGTGTGTGCACTGCGGTTAAGACTGCTACCCCCAAGAAGCCTAACTCCGCACTGCGTAAGATCGCAAGGGTGCGTCTCTCCAATGGAATCGAGGTAACATCCTACATTCCCGGCGAGGGTCACAATCTGCAGGAACACAGCGTTGTCCTGATCAGAGGCGGAAGAGTTAAAGACCTGCCCGGTACCAGATATCACATCATCCGCGGTACTCTGGATACAGCAGGTGTTGCTAACAGACGTCAGGCTCGCTCCAAGTATGGCGCGAAGAGACCTAAGGCTGGTAAGTAAGATATTTACTAAAAACTGATACCTGTAAGTGTTGGAATTCTATTTACAGATAGATCACAGCACGAACACATATCTATTAGTGAGTACCGATGAATTATCCATTGATAAGGAGGGAAGTAACGTGCCGCGTAAAGGACATGTACAAAAAAGAGAAATACTTGCCGATCCCTTATACAATAACAAGGTTGTTACCAAGCTGATCAACGCTGTCATGCTCGACGGCAAGAAAGGCGTAGCACAGAAGATTGTATACGGCGCTTTTGGCAAGGTAGAAGCGAAAGCAGGAAAGCCTGCTCTCGAAGTATTTGAGACAGCCATGAACAACATCATGCCTGTCCTTGAAGTTAAAGCCAGACGAATCGGTGGCGCAACCTACCAGGTCCCGATCGAAGTCAGACCTGATAGACGTCAGGCCCTTGCTCTTCGCTGGATGGTAATGTTCTCCCGCAAGAGAGGCGAGAAGACCATGGAAGACAAGCTGGCAGGCGAGATTCTCGATGCGTTCAATAACACAGGCGCTTCTGTTAAGAGAAAAGAAGATATGCACAAGATGGCAGATGCCAACAGAGCTTTCTCCCACTACAGATTCTGATCGCGATTTTGTCGGCTTCAGATTTGCTGCTTGACGTTATTTTACACATTAGGAGGAAGAAAAATCTGTGTCAACTAGAGAATATCCCCTGGAGAGAACCAGGAATATCGGTATTATGGCGCACATTGATGCCGGCAAGACTACGCTCACAGAACGTATTCTGTATTATACCGGTGTAAACTATAAGATCGGCGATACACATGACGGAACTGCTACCATGGACTGGATGGCCCAGGAGCAGGAGCGCGGTATCACGATCACATCAGCGGCTACAACATGTCACTGGACTCTGCATGATCATAATGTGCCCAAGGAAGGAGCTCTCGAGCACCGCATCAATATCATTGATACTCCCGGACACGTTGACTTTACTGTTGAAGTAGAGCGTTCTCTTCGCGTACTGGATGGCGCTGTAGGCGTATTCAGTGCGAGAGGCGGCGTAGAACCCCAGGCTGAGAATGTTTGGCGCCAGGCTGATACCTACAATGTGCCGCGTATGGCTTTCATCAATAAGATGGATGTGATCGGTGCGGACTATTTTGGTTCTGTAGACCAGATCCGCACAAGGCTCGGCAAGAACGCCATCATGATCCAGATCCCTATGGGCGCTGAGGATACCTTTACAGGTATCATCGACCTGTTTGAGATGGAAGCTTATACTTATAATGATGACAAGGGTGACAACATCACTATCGGAGAGATCCCGGATCAGTTCAAGGAAGACGCGGAACTGTACCGCGCCGAGATGATCGAGAAGATCTGCGACCTCGACGAGGACCTGATGATGATGTATCTTGAAGGCGAAGAGCCTTCCGCAGAGGAAATGAAGGCTGCGCTGCGCAAGGCAACCTGCGAGTGCAAGGCCGTTCCTGTAGTCTGCGGATCCGCTTACAAGAATAAGGGCATCCAGAAGATGATCGACGCTGTTGTCGAGTTCATGCCTTCACCCCTTGACATCCCTGCGATCAAGGGTACTGACCTTGACGGAAATGAAGTCGAGAGACATTCTTCCGATGAAGAGCCTTTCGCAGCTCTCGCATTCAAGATCATGACCGATCCTTTCGTAGGAAAACTCGCATTCTTCCGTGTATATTCCGGCGTCGCGAATTCCGGATCTTACATTCTGAATGCGACCAAAGATAAGAAGGAGCGTCTCGGACGTATCCTTCAGATGCACGCGAATAAGAGAACAGAACTTGAAAAGGTATACTCCGGAGATATCGCCGCGGCAGTAGGCCTCAAGTTCACGGCTACCGGCGACACACTCTGCGATGACGCTCACCCCGTTATTCTGGAGTCCATGGAGTTCCCGGAGCCCGTTATCGAGCTCGCGATCGAGCCCAAGACCAAGGCTGGTCAGGGCAAGATGGCCGAAGCGCTTGCCAAGCTTGCTGAAGAGGATCCCACCTTTAAGCAGCACACTGACAAGGAAACAGGCCAGACGATCATCGCCGGTATGGGTGAGCTCCATCTGGAGATCATCGTAGACAGACTTCTTCGTGAGTTCAAGGTCGAGGCGAATGTCGGCGCACCTCAGGTTGCCTATAAAGAGACATTCACCAAGAACGTGGACCAGGAATACAAGTACGCGAAGCAGTCGGGCGGCCGCGGCCAGTACGGCCACTGCAAGGTTCGTTTCGAGCCTATGGACGCCAACGGCGAAGAACTTTACAAATTTGATTCCGAAGTTGTCGGCGGCAATATTCCTAAGGAATATATCCCTGCAGTCGGCGCCGGTATTGAAGAGGCTATGAAGGCCGGTAACCTGGGCGGATACCCGGT
>DJXS01000024.1 GCA_002448395.1 Lachnospiraceae bacterium UBA6998
TTTCCACAGCGGTAAAATCCGAATCCTCTGAGGAGTTCTTCAACTTCGTGCATATTCATGCGGGAAGTGACTTTCCCTGTCGTCGTATAAAAGTGCACGTTATGTCTTTCGCTCTCCACAAACAGGATCTGGGATGCCGACAGTTTGTACAGTCCGCCGTCGGCATGGACCATGATGTGATAGTCCCTGCTTCTGCCTCGCCGGGAGACAGCCCTGTCAAGTTTCTGTGAAAACGCGAAATATTCAACGGGCTTGACGACATAGTCAAGCGCGTCGACCTCATACCCGCGTACCGCGTAATCGGATCTGTTCGTAATAAAAATGATCAGGACCTCAGGATCCCTCCTGCGGATCATTTCAGCTGCGGTCATACCATCCATGAATTTCATCTGGATGTCCATCAGGATGATATCGAATCCGCCCCGATAATTCTCCGCGATCTCTGCTCCGTCTCTGTAATGTCTGATCTTAAACTGATGGAAAGAATCCTTCTCATAGCGATGAATATATTCCTCCAGCAGTTTCGCATAGATATCTTCGTCCTCAACAATTGCGATCTGATACATCTTCCGGTTCTCCTCTGCCTCCGGCCCGGATCATTTCGTTTTACTCCTTAATCTGCTCTGCGGTTGCCCTCACCATAGCCATGTATTTGTCCCGGATCTCCTGCGGCTTCGCGATCTTCACCTTTCCTTCAAAAGGAAATACCCATCCGTAAAATGTCGGGCTGTCCGCGACGCTTACCTTCGCGAAGAAAGTAGTCTCCGACGCCGGCCATGTCTCAACATCCTCGCCGAACTGATCAACGATGTATTTCATTATTTCGTTGCGGCACTCGAGGACCACCTCCACCTCATCTCCCGCAAACATGCGGAACTGATGCTGCACGTATTCCTCCATGTCAAAACCCGCAGGCATAGGCACAGCGTCTTCTTCAGTCATCCCCGTATTGCACATGCGGTCCACGCGGTAGTTGGCTATTCTTTGCCTGTCGTCCGAGAAGCCCAGCATATAGTAATGATTGTCATCCCAAACCAGTGCATAGGGACTCACGTAATATCTGACCCCGTTGCGGCGCAGGAGCTTCTTCTTGTCTCCATCATATTCAAAATATTGAAAGCAGATCTTCTTCCCATCATTGATAGCATCGGTAACCGCGTCCACAATATAGTAGATCTGACGGTTGTCCGCCTTGACCCGGTCCGCCGTGTAAAGGTGGCGGCGGATCTTCTCCGCCTGTGCCTTACTCACCATGCCGGTCAGTTTCTCAATAAGGACCGCGCTTTTCTCAGGGTTAATGAATCTCGAAGAAGAGACCGCGTCGATCAGGAGTTTGATCTCCGGAATCTCAAACTTGCGGTTCGCGAGGAAAAACGAATTCTGTGTGCTTCTGACCGTAACGATATCAAATCCTTCACCGATGAGGACATCTATATCGTCCTTAATCGTCTTTCTTGAAGCATGCGCGTCTTCCGCCTGAAAGATCTTTACCAGCTCGGGTGTAGAAACCGGGTGGTTCTCATCTGTATTCTCATACAAATACTTGAGCATCCGGAATGGACGCTGTTTGTTGCGGATATTGGTCATAAAAATCTCCTCCGAATCACGCCCGGCACAAAGCAATGCACCTTTATTTCTTTTTTCCGGCTTTCTTCTTCTGAATGTGGTAATTGATGACTGTAGACAGATGCTCCCCAAGCAGATGAGAGCCCACTGTGACCAGCTTCATCTTCGTACCGGGGATCACAATCATTTTGCCCTCAAGCGCGCCATCCACACCCTCTCTCGCTGCCTGCTTAGCCGTGATCTGCTTTCCGGACACAGCAACGCCCGAATTCTTATTGAACGCAGTGTCCACCGGTCCCGGGCACAGACAGCACACCTTGACGGGACTGTGCGCCTGCCGCAGCTCCTCGTGGATCGCTTCGGTCAGCCTCACGACATAGTTTTTCGACGCGTAATAACTTGAAAAAGTCGGTCCCGATGTAAACCCGGCGCAGGAGCCGACGTTAAGCAGCACACCGTGCCCGTTCTTCACCATTTCCCTCAGAAACAGCTTGGACAAAATATGCACCGACGTCACGTTGAGATCGATCAGCGTCAGTTCCTTCTCCAGATCCGTGTCAAGGAAGAGCCCGTATACACCCATTCCGGCATTATTAACTACGAAGTCAATATTCTGGCTGCCCGCCTGCGCGATGGACTCCGCGAAAAGCCTCCGGCATTCCTCCCGATCAGAGAGGTCGGCGGCGATCACGATCACCTTTCTGTCCGGGTACTTCTCCAGAATCTGTGCGCGCAGCTTCTGCAGGCGGTCTTCCCGGCGCGCCGTGATGATCAGGTCATAACCCTTCTGCGCGAGATATTTCGTGATCTCAAGTCCGATCCCGGCGCTGGCGCCGGTAACAAGTGCATACATAGCGTCCTCCTGCTTGCATTATTCCCAATCGTTTTATTTTCATGAAATTGTATATAACTTGCGATTCATATATTATAACAGTATTTTTCATTGACAATCAAATTTTAAAGCGGTAAAATAGCATTCGTTCGCAGGAGTGGCGGAATGGCAGACGCGCAGGCTTCAGGTGCCTGTTATGGCAACATAGTGTGGGTTCAAGTCCCATCTCCTGCATCCTCAATAATTCCTTGAGGATCATATATGCGGAAGTGTCGGAACTGGCAGACGAGCAAGACTAAGGATCTTGTGGTGGGTACACCGTGTGGGTTCAAGTCCCATCTTCCGCAGTCAGATTAAAGAAGGCTGTCGCTTATGCGGCAGCCTTTTTCTATCCCTTTGCGGCCCTTATCTCTCAGGCGATCACCTGCATGCTCATACAAAACATTGCGGCGATTCCCAGAAGCCAGCTGATTACCTTCACCATACGATCAGTCCTCCATCATATACTCTTCATACTCGGCCTCGCTTGCGAACAAAATATAGCGGCCGTTAACTAATCCCATGTAACCGTCTCCGTTCAGATATCCTTTCATAGCAGACCTCCTTGAATGAATCTGTTTGCTTCCTTCTATGCTCCTAAGTTTACCCGAAGGGGTGTACATATGTTTGTACAGGGTGACGGCAGGGAGACGTCTTAAATTTTCTTATGTTTTTTCGTGGATATCCCGTTCCGGCCAAGTATATAATGATAGAAACAACAAAAGAGCGGCCCGGCACTGCAGTCGGCTGACCCTCAAAATACAGTGCGGCGCATCAAGGGGCCGCATACCTATAAAAGACAAACGTTCATGAAAGGAGAACAGAAAATGAGCGACATGATGGAAAACAAGCTGAATGCAGAAGAACTTACAGAAGTAACCGGCGGTGTAGGAAGACAGGAGATCAACGTCAAGAGCATCACCCCCATTTGGGTAAAGGTCACGGCTTCCAGCCTGAACTGCAGATATACCCCTAACGGCCCGATCGCCAAGACATATGAGTATGGCCACAAACTGAAAGTCGACGGTATCACCACAGACGGCAAGTGGTACAGACTGCTGATCAACGATCCCCGCGGCGGCACCTGCTATGCATTCATCTACAAGGAGTACACTCAGAAGATCTGATAGGGGATCTTCTCTCCGATAAGCTTTCATAAAACATAAAACAGCCCTGCAGGCCTGATAAAAAGGCCCGCAGGGTTTTCTTTTCCACTTTTTTCTTTTACGGCGGTCAATCGAGTTCCGCAAACTTATCTTCAAAGAGCGCCTTGATCCTGTCGTACTGCTCCTGCGTCGGCGGAACATCCGGTTCCGGGGAAGTCCGCAGAATGTGTCTTGCTATACTGTCGCACCGGTCGATGATTCTCTCATATCCCGTGCAGATCTCCGAAAACACGCTGTTTCCTTCCTGGCTGCAGACGCCGGAATGAAGTCTTCTGACACTTCTTCTGTTGATCTTTCCCAGCATATCCGTGATGACTTCTCTGTACACCTGTATCGTGCCCGCAAGTCTTGTGTTCCGGGTCGAATAATCATGGACCGTCGCTCCGAGGATCTCCTGAACCGCGCTGCCGAACGTATTCAGATCCTTGCACGCCTCATCGGAGAAGGTGTTTCCATTCTTCCTGAAGTCGAGGAACCCTTCCTTCATGGCGGTAATCTTTTCCGCCATTTCCGCGTAATTGTTGATGGCGCCGCTGAGCAGCGAAAGCGTTGTGGCGTCCTTATCCTGCATTTTCTGCTGTGAGAGACGCAGGCAGTATTTTCTGAGCTGCGCAACGTATCTCTCCGCCTTCTCTCCCAGCTCCCTGACTCTGTCGGGCTGCTCCGAAAGATCTTGTACGATCATTTCCAGATAAGCGTCAAAATATTCCTGAACCGCGTCTCCCAGCATGGTCGAAGCCGTCAGGACCTGATCGAGCGCAAAAGCGGGGTTGGACAGGAACAGCGGATTGAGCATAGTGAGCGTATTTGCTTCTTCCTCACGTTCTTTCGCGTTAAAGGGAAGGACAATGTGCACCAGTTTGACAAGGAAATCACCCAGCGGCAAAAAGACTGCGCTTCCGACCAGATTGATCAGTGTATGGAACGCCGCGATTCCGACCGCTCCTGTCTCTGCCTTGAGAAAAGGAATTCCCACCATCGCATTGATCAGGTAGAAGATCACTAAAAACAAAGCATTCCTGATCAGGTTGTAAAACAGGTGGACCAGCGCCGCTCTCTTGCCCCTGTTGTTGAAACCCAGGGACGCCAGAATGGCAGTCAGGCAGGTTCCGAGCTGCGCTCCGCAGACGATCGGGATCGCCATGGAATAAGTCACGCCGACGGACATCGCCAAAGCCTGCAGAATACCGATCGCTGCCGCTGAACTCTGGATAAGGAGCGTACACGCAACACCTACAAGAACACCCAGGAACGGGTTCGAAAAGCTGAACATCATCTGATTAAAGGCCGGGACGTTCTGGAGGGGCGCTACCGCGTTGCTCATCGTGTCCATGCCGATCATCATAACGGAGAATCCCACGACGATCGTTCCGATCGACCTCTTCTTGGCGCTTTTGGCGAACATCAGGTACACCACGCCGCCGATCGCAAGGAACGGAGTAAATGAAGAGGGTTTGAGAAGCATCAGCAGGAAAGACCCTCCCAGGGAGTTAAGGCTGAGCAGCCATGCAGTAGCCGTAGTTCCCAGGTTAGCACCAATCATGACTCCGACTGACTGCGCGACGGTTATGATCTCGGAATTAACAAGGCCTACTGTCATGACCGTAGTCACGGATGACTGGACAAATACGGCCAGAAGGGTTCCGAAAGCCCATCCCGCAATGCGTTTGCCGGTGAGTTTGTCGATTGCCCCGCTAAGGCTCCCGCCTGCCATCTGTGTCAATGTATCACTCATCACATTCATGCCGAATATAAAGAGTGCCAGTCCGCTCAGCATTCCTGTGATCAGTTCGAAAATCTGTGTTCCACTCATAGTATGTCCTTTATCTGTTATCTGTTCTTACTGTCTGTTTTCCTGTGGCTGCAGCCTCTTTCGGAATTTCCAGACCTGCACCTCATAGGGATGCAGTTTCCCCGGGATACCGGCACCCGTATTCTCTGCCGGTGCAGTCTTCATTTCTTCCTCGGAAATATAATTGTCCAGGATCAGTTTTCCCTTCGCCATATTATATCCCCTCGGCGCGGGATAGTGCACCTCCTGCGTAGAGAAAGAACAGATCACCAGGATTCTCTCCTCGCGGCCCTGCTCTTTGTCCTCATATTTCCTCTCATACATGTAGACCTTGCTGCTGCCTCGGAAGTATTCCCTGTAAGTGCCCCACAACAGTGTTTTGCTCCGCTTTCTCAGGGCAAGGCACCTTCTGTAGAAATTCAGGATGCTCAGCGGATCCCTGTCTTCCGTCTCCGCGTTGATATAGGAGTGATTGGGATTGACATAGAACCACGGCTTTCCTGTGGTAAATCCGGCGTTCGGGCCGTCCGTCCACTGCACAGGCGTTCTTGCGGAATCCCTCGTCGAGACATGGATCCTCTCAAGCCTGCGCTCCACCGAATCCTTGAGGAAAAATGAATTGTACGCATTTTTCGCGGCTACATCTATGTATTTGTCAATGGAGTTGAGCGCGATATTGGTCATACCCAATTCCTGCCCCTGGTATAAGAAGGGCGTCCCGCGCTGCAAAATATAGCAGGCGGCCAGCATGGAGCCCGACGCTTTCCAATAATGGCGATTGCCGTAACGGCTCACGACGCGCGGGTGATCGTGGTTTTCAAAATAGAGCGCTAACCACGCCTTTCCCTGCAGCCCGTACTGCCACCGGCGGAAAGCTCTCTTGAGCTTGCGCAGCCTGAAGCCGTGATACACATATTCCGTCATGAAGCAGTCGGCAAACATGGTATCAAACTGGATCAGCATATCCAGGACCCTGTCCCGCCCGCCGATGTATGTGAGCGCTGTCTTCACCGAGGTAAAGGGCGCCTCTCCGATCTGTACGGCGCCGTACTCCTTCGCCACCTCTCGGAACTCTTCCAGATAACTGTGCAGGTTGGGGCCGTCCTTATAAAAGGGCAGGCCGTTGATCGCGGGCACGAAGGACCATCCGTCCGGCATATCCGGATTCTTGGAGATAAAATTGATGACATCCTCCCGGAAGCCGTCCACGCCCATATCCAGCCAGAAGCGCATGATGCTCTTGACCTCTTCACGCACTTTGGGATTGTCCATGTTGAGATCGGGCTGTTTTTTGGCAAAGACGTGCAGATAATACTGCTTTCTCTGCTCATTGTATTCCCACGCTATACCCTCGAACTGGCTGTACCAGTTGTTGGGCGGGAGCTTTTCCTCTCCCTTGAAGCGCGGATCCCGCCAGATATAGTAATCGCTGTAGGGATTGTCTTTCCCCTTGCAGCTCTCGATAAACCAGGGGTGCTCGTCGGAAGTGTGATTGATCACCAGATCGAGCAGCACCTTCAGTCCCAGCTCATGAGCCCGGCCCAGCACCTTTTTGAACTGGTCGAGGGTTCCGTAGTCGGGATGGATGTCCTTGTAGTCAGAGATGTCATATCCGTAGTCCGCATTGGGCGAAGGGTAGATCGGGCTGAACCAGATGCCATCTACGCCCAGCTTCTTGATATATTCAAGCTTGTTATAGACGCCGTACAGATCGCCGATCCCGTCTCCGTTTCCGTCGCAGAAGCTGCGGATCCAGATCTGGTAGAAAGACATCTTCCGGAAATCATATTGCTTTTTCACTTCTTAAAGAGCTCCTCTGTCTCAGTCCAAAGATCCTCGGCGATATCCTCCCAGCGAAGTTTCTGTGTGTCCAGGGCTTTGATCCCGGCTTTCGTGTATTCCATCATTGTCAGCGCCTTGCTCCGCATATCCGTGAGCCCTTCTCTGACATTTTTGCGCACTTTGTTCTCTTCTTCCATAGCCTTTGCGACGATCTTCACCATGTTGTCCGTCATCTGCTCCTTGCGGTGCGGCATGGCTCCGATCTTATTTCTGGCCAAAATATACTGATAGCGCTCGTACGCTTTCGCCACGCACTCCTCCCAGGAGAGATAGATCTCGTCCATCGCGTGCTGTCCGACGTCGTGCACGTGGTCCAGGTCGCCGCAGAGCCTCTTTAAGAGTTCCGCCATTGCCTCAGCGGATTCCTCAATGATAAATCCGTTGTGGTCATCCGTGATTCCCTCCGCCGCACAGGAATCTTTGATCAGAACGCTTGCAAGTCCGCAGGCTGCCGCCTCGCGCACCACAAGGCCGTTGGTGTCGAAGGTCGACGGGAACAGGAAAAGGTCAGCCCTTGTATTCCATGCGCGCAGCGCCTCCCTGTCATAGATCGGTCCTGTGAAGAAGACCTTGGGAGCACTGCCTCCCATCAATCCCAGTTCCTTCGCTTTATGCTCCAGCACCAGTTGGTCGGGACCTTTGCCGACAAATACCATCCTGAAGTCCTGTCCGCTGTCCGCAAGGATCTTAAGCGCGTCCAGGATCAGCGGAAGATTCTTATAATTGATGATCCTGCCGACATAAAGGAACATCGGAACGTCCTCCGGCAGGTCATAGTCGGCCGTCACTTTTTTGACAGTTTCGCTGTCCACCCTGCCTTTGGCAAAGTCCACGCCGTTGTTCATCACACGGTAATCCCCCTGAAAACCAAGTGCCTTCAGAGACTTTCCCGCGCCGTCGCTGACCGTCCATACTTCATCGCAGGCTTCAATATTACCGACCATAGCTTTGATAGTCTCTTCAGCGATCAGGTTGATCTTGGCAGCCCTGCGGATGTCGATGTCATACTTCGTGTGATAGGTGAAGACGATCGGCGCGCCGGTCATCTCTCGCACAAGTCTTGCCACCACCAACGCGGACGCAGGTCCGTGCGCGTGAATGATATCGGGCTTGAACTCGGCCAGCTTCGATACGGCCTTTCCCACCAGAGGGTTGCCGGTCCTGTATCCGTTTGTCTGCGCCGCAGTGTCAAAACTCGGATAGGCCACAACCTCATACGGATAGTCATCATATTTCCCGTCTGGATACTCGGGAGTGCCGACTTCGATCTCTGCGCCGTAATCGCGCATCATATAGTCGGCGTAGTTCATCATTACATTTACGACGCCGTCAATGACCGGCGGAAAAGACTCATTTAACAGACATACTTTCATTACTTTCCTCCTGCAGGCTTTACTAATGTCTTACCCTTTAGTATAGCAAAAAAGACAGGCGCCTGCGCCTGTCTTTTCCACTTTATAAATTTTCGCTTTATTGGAAACGTTCGTCGATGACTCTCTTGGACTTCTTCTCGCTTCTGGGCAGGAAACCGAGTTCCACCACATATACGATAGGCGTGAAACCGATCTTGCTCTTGACCGCCGCCGCGACCTGCTGCTGCAGAGCCTTGAAGTCGTTGCTGCCGCTGGTCTCGACGTAAATACGCATACTGTCTTTTCCGTCGAGATGGGAGATGCGGATCTGGTACTCGCTGGAGAGCTCGGGGAAGGTTCCCAGGATCTCTTCGATCTGCTTGGGGAATACGTTGACGCCCTTGATCTTCATCATATCGTCGCTTCGGCCGGTGATCACGTCGATGCGCGGGAACTTGCTGCCGCAAGGACACTCGCCCGGAATGATCCTGGACAGGTCGTGAGTGCGGAAACGGATGAGCGGCGCGCCTTCCTTGACCAGCGTCGTGATAACGATCTCGCCCCACTCGCCGTCGGGGACATTCTTTCCTGTCGCCGGGTCGATGATCTCCAGATAGATATAGTCGTCCCAATAGTGCATGCCCGTGTCGTATTTGCAGTTGATGCCGATGCCGGGGCCGTAAATCTCAGTCAGTCCGTAAATATCGTACAGCTCAATGCCGAGCTCTGTGGAAATGCGCTTGCGCATCTTCTCGCCCCAGCGCTCAGAACCGATGACACCCTTTTTGAGGTGGATCTTGTCCGCGATGCCGCGCTTTTCGATCTCCTCCGCGAGAAGCAGCGCGTAAGAAGAAGTTGCACACAGAACAGTGGACTTAAGGTCCATCATCATCTGCAGCTGCTTGTTGGTGTTGCCGGGTCCCATGGGGATCGCCATCGCGCCGAGCTTTTCACAGCCGTTCTGGAAGCCGATGCCTGCTGTCCACAGACCGTAGCCGGGAGTGATATGGATCCTGTCCTTATTGGTGATGCCTGCGAATTCATAGCATCTCTTGAACATTTCTCCCCAGTCATCTACGTCCTTGGCGGTATAGGGAATAATGACAGGCATTCCCGTTGTGCCGGATGACGAATGGATCCTGACGACCTCATCTTCTTTGCAGGTCATAAGTCCGAGAGGATATGCTTCGCGAAGATCCTGCTTTTCGGAAAAAGGCAGATTCAGGAAGTCCTCTACACTGCTGACGTGGTCTACGCCCGCCTCTTTGAGGCGTTTTCCGTAGAAATTTTCCGCCGCGATCAGACGCTGGATCTGATGATTTACCTGCGCCAACTGTTTTTCATTAATCTGCATTTTACTTTCCTCCCTTGCTCCAGGATAATGCTTTTTTATTCAGTTCAAGGAACTTCTCCGGGACTTTCTCCCGGATCGCATTCTCGAGATCGCTCTCATCAAGTCCCAGCTCTCCGCTTCTTAGTGCCGCGCCGAGTAGTACGACGTTCAATACTTTGGCAGAGCCGAGCTCCTCCGCGGCTTTATCCGCGTCCACTATTGTCAGGTGTTCCACATTGGCTTTAAGATATTCCACCATTGCCTCTGCGTCATACTTCGACTGACCGATCATCGCGCTTACCGGCATGACCGGTCTGCTGCTGACGACCACTGCTCCTCCCTTTTTCAGGAACGGAAGCTGCCTCACCGTCTCGCCGGGCTCAAAGCCGATGATCAGGTCGACCCCGCCCTTTCCGATGAGCGGTGAATTGGTCCCTTCTCCGAGCCTTAAGTGGCTGAAAACACTGCCGCCGCGCTGTGCCATACCAATGGTCTCAGCGGTCTTGATCGGAATATTCTTGTCCATTGCAGCTGTGGCGATCAGCCTCGATGCCAAAATAGTGCCCTGTCCGCCTACTCCGCACAAAATAATGTTCTTACTCATGACGGCCTCCTTCCGGGTTCACCCCCGCTGTATCATTTTTCATGCCGCCGGAGATCGCCTTTACCGGGCAGAGCTGCTCGCAGAGCGTGCAGCCCGTGCAGACGGAAGTGTCGATCTTCGCTTTTTTGCCGTCACTGTCAAGAATGATCGCCGGACATCCGAGTTCGCGGATGCATTTCCCGCACCCGATGCACTTGTCGGGGTCCACATGGGACCGGCCCTTCGGCTTACTAATCGCTATGCAGGGAGACCTGAAAATGATCGCCTTGACACCGGGCTCATCCGCCACGCGCTTCACCGTCTCCACGCTCAGAGCGTAATCCAGAGGATCCACTGTCTCCACTACTGTAAGGCCGATGGCTCTGAGAACTCTCTCGATGCTCACCTTCTCCACGACCTGTCCCATTACCGTGCGTCCGGTGCCAGGATGCGGCTGGTGGCCTGTCATGGCTGTCGTTGAGTTGTCCAGTACGATCAGCGTCATGTCCGCCTGATTGTAGAAAGCATTCACTGTGCCCGTGATCCCGGACGCGAAGAATGTGGAGTCTCCCACAAAAGCGAAGCACTTTGTATCCGGTTCAATATGTCCGACGCCCTGTGCGATCCCGATGCCCGCTCCCATGCAGAGGCAGGTGTCGCACATATCAAGAGGCGCCGCGTTTCCGAGCGTATAGCATCCGATATCGCCGCAATAGATGGTCTTTTTCCCGCGCATCGCGGCCTTGACCGCATAGAAGGACGCCCTGTGAGGACATCCCGCGCACAGCACCGGCGGTCTGACGGGCAGCGCCGGAGGCTGCGGAAGTTCCGCCGCTGCAATTTCCTTTGTTCCTTCTGCGGAGTCTTCCTCTTCACTTCTCAAAAACTCTGTGAGAGCTCCCTTGACGATCTCCATGGAGTTTTCACCCGAGGGCGGGATATCTCCGGTCAGTTTGCCGCGGATCCTTACATCGAGACTGTACTTGCCGCAGACATAAGTGAGCGCGCGCTCGATCACAGGATCGAGTTCCTCAATACAGAGCACCTCATCGAGTCCCGCAAGAAATTCCAGCGCCAGCTTCTCAGGGAAGGGAAACGGCGTCGCCACTCTAATGACGCGCGCGTTTTTATCGTGCAGGGAATCCAGTGTGTACATGAAATTGACGCCCTGGGTCGCAATACCTTTGCGGCACTTTGCTGTATCCTCCTCCCGAAGGATCTTGTTGCGGTGATACTCTGAGAAGACATCCTTAAGCTGCGCATTTCTCTTCTCAATCAGCGCATGGTTCTTCACAGACAGTCTGGGAAAGATTACCCATCGGGAAGGATCTTTCACAAATCCTTCCGGTTTGTTGACATAGTATTCCTCCGGATCCTTGACTTCCAGCGCCTCATAGCCGTGATCCACCCTTGTGGTCGCGCGGAAGAATACGGGTGTTCCATATTTTTCCGAGAAGTCAAACGCTTCCTGGATCATCTCATAAGCTTCACTCACAGATGACGGATCAAAGACCGGCACTTTGGAGAACATTGCAAACGTGCGCGTATCCTGCTCTGTCTGCGATGAGATCGGACCGGGATCATCCGCCACAAGCACTACCATGCCGCCCTTTACGCCGATGTACTCCAGGCTCATAAGGGGATCGGAAGCCACGTTCAGTCCGACCTGCTTCATGGTCACTAATGCCCGCGCGCCCGCATAAGCCGCACCCGCTGCCACTTCCATGCCTGCCTTCTCATTGATCGACCACTCTACGTATACATTGCCGGGATTCCTCTTAGCGATCGTCTCCAGCACTTCCGTAGACGGCGTCCCGGGATATCCCGCGACCAGATTCACTCCGGCTGCCAGAGCGCCGAGGGCGATGGCTTCATTTCCCATCAGAAACTCTTTGTGCATGTTTATTACCTCTTTATTGTGTCATTTCTTTGAATATGCCGTATATCGAGTCATTTCTCTGAAAGTTTAATTCGCATAACAGATACACTTTACCACATTAACGTGCGGGATACAAATTCTTCTTGGTTTCTTCCTTTTTAATCCTTTCAGGGCTGCTGCTTCCGGTCGGTTGGTCCTCCGTCTTATCGGTTGGGCACAGAATGCATGTTTTCGGTAAGCATACACAACAATATTGTCTGAATGGAGCATTTCGAGTCCAAAAAATAGCTTGTTATCAATATTTTGCTTATAAAATATCAGTAATCCATTTGATTTAGGCACAAAAAGCATGATTTAGTCACCTATGCCCAACAGCATTGTGTATAAATTCCAAATTCAGCTTTTTATGCCCAACCCTTTCAGAATGCTTGTTATGCAGTGATTTCCAAAGGAAATATCGCGAAGCAATGAGCCATGCCGACATGCACCCACCCTTCGGGCGGGCACATGTCGCGGCATTCGCCGTATGTGTCCAGAAAAGCATAGCCCCGACCGTGAGCAAGCTCCCGTCGGTTCTATGCTTTTCTGTCCACGCATGGCTCATTGCTTCGCGCAAGAAAAAGAGGCGCTCCCGCGCCACACCGCAGTGTGTCGTGAAAACGCCCCCTTTTCCGCTATCAAGGAGTCACATATTATGTATAGGCTCACCTTGCAGAGAATCCCCCTCTCTGCAGATGTACCACATAACCGGATTCTTTAATGCCCGTTTGCCGGGCTGCCGCAACAGTTTGTGCTGCTTCTTTCTATTATACACAATTTTGGGGAAAAATCAGCATTCCTATGACGGATTATCTCTTAACTCTTGCGCCTGCGCCGCCCATGATGCCTTCAACTTCATCAACGGTAGCCATGGAAGTGTCACCGGGTGTTGTCATAGCGAGTGCGCCGTGAGCTGCACCGTAGTTGACAGCCTTCTCGGGATCGCCGGTTGTCATCAGGCCATATACAAAGCCGGAAGCGAAGGAATCGCCGCCGCCTACGCGGTCCATGATCTCAAGTCCGTTGTATTCCTTGGACATGTAGATCTCGCCGTCTGCCCAGCACATTGCCTTCCAGTCATTAACGGTAGCGGTCTTAACTGTACGAAGAGTAGTTGCAACAGCCTTGAAGTTGGGATATGTCTTGGCTGCTTCGCCGATCATCTTCTTGTATCCTTCGATATTGAGTTCCTTGAGGTTCTCATCGTTGCCTTCGATCTTGAAGCCGAGGCATGCAGTGAAGTCTTCCTCGTTGCCGATCATGACGTCGACATACTTGGCAACTTCCCTGTTAACTTCCTGAGCCTTCTTGAGGCCGCCGATCGCGCTCCACATGGAAGGACGATAGTTCAAGTCGTAGGAAATGAATGTGCCGTACTTCTTAGCAGTCTTGCATGCCGCGATAACGGTCTCGCATGCCTGCTCGGAAAGAGCCGCATAGATACCGCCGGTGTGCATCCAGCGAACACCGAGTGTGCCAAAGATGTACTCGAAATCAAAATCTTCAGGTGTAGCCTGGGAAATAGCGGTGTTTGCTCTGTCGGAGCAGCCCGTAGCGCCGCGGATGCCGAAGCCTCTCTCTGTGAAGTTAAGGCCGTTTCTGCAGATCCTGCCGATACCGTCGGTCTTCTTCCAATAGATCAGGTCTGTGCTGACGCCGCCCTGCTCGATGAAATCCTTCATCAGCTTGCCGACTTCGTTGTCAGCGAAAGCAGTGATAACAGCAGTGTTCATGCCGAAGCACTTGTGCAGGCCGCGGATAACGTTGTACTCGCCGCCGCCTTCCCATGCGCGGAAAGAACGTGCTGTGCGGATGCGTCCCTCACCGGGATCAAGGCGGAGCATTACTTCGCCAAGGCTGACTGCGTCAAACTTATAGGTTCCCTCGGGTTTAAGGTCAAATTTCATTCTGCTTCCCTCCTAAATATTAGCGACTGATCAGCCGCGGATTTCCTTAACGATTGCTGCTGCCTCTGCTACCAGAGCCTTGATCTCGTCGAACTTGCCTTCCTTCACCAGCTTGTTCGGAACCATCCAGCTGCCGCCGCAAGCTACGATCCTGTCATATGCAAGATAATCTCTTACGTTGTTGGCGTTGATGCCGCCGGTGGGCATGAAGCTCAGGTTTACATAAGGAGCTGCGACAGCCTTGATCATCTTGAGGCCGCCTGCGGGCTCAGCGGGGAAGAACTTGACAAAGTCAAGACCGAGAGCAATAGCCTGCTCCATCTCGCTGGGAGTCTGTGTGCCGGGAGTTACCGGAATACCTTTATCCAGGCAATATTTTACGACTTCCGGATTGAGACCGGGGCTTACGATAAACTTAGCGCCGCATTCTACTGCGCGGTCGACCTGCTCAGTGGTCAGAACTGTTCCTGCGCCGACAAGGATCTCAGGAAATTCCTCAACCATATTCTTAATCACATCTGCCGCTGCTGCGGTACGGAATGTAACCTCTGCGCAGGGAAGACCGCCCTCTACGAGTGCCTTAGCAAGAGGTGCTGCGTCCTTCGCATCATCCAATACAACTACGGGAACAATACCAATTTTTCTGAATTCAGCCTTAAAATCTTTCATTTTGCTATACATCTCCTTTTTACTTGCAGCTGATGTGCCTAAAACTAATACTATTTTATCCTTTACTTTTTGAGTTGTACATAGACAAGTTCGAACAATAAATGGACAAGTTCGCAAAAAGTCCTTAAATTAATACTTTGACAGGATCCCCTGCAGGTATTTTTTGTAGCCGGCGCGGACCTCTTCGGGCGAACTGATCTCAATCCCGGAGCCGACGCCCGTCACCCACCCGTAGAACTGCGGACTCACCGCGATTGTGACATGCACGTGAAAATGCTCCTCATCCTCCGGAACGAGCATGGTTTCCGTCCCGAAACGATCAATGATGACACCTGCCAGGCTGTTCGCGCAGCGAAGGACCACGTCTGCGTCCGGTCCTCCGAACATGCCGAATGTCTTTTTGGAGAATGCCGCCAGGTCAAAATCCTGAAAGGCCTCCTGCCCGACTCTCTCCTTTTCAGTGAGCTCGATCTTCATCATCTTATCCACCCTATAATGTTTGATGATGCCTACTGCATCGTCAAAAGCGATCAGATAATAATTCTCATCGTCCCATGTAAGCGCCCAGGGGCTGACAAGATACTCTTTGCCGCCTTTTTTCTCTACCAGCTTCTTACCGGTGTTCCACTCGCCGTATTTGAACTCGATCTGCCGGTTCCGGTTCATCGCCTCGTGCAGCGCGTCTACATTATAATAGACACTCTCGTTTCCGGTCTTCATGCGGTTTCGGATAAAGACCGCGCGGTTGAGCTGCCTGGCCTTCTGCTCATTTGTCAACCGCATGAGCTTGCCGATCAGCTCCCGCGATTTTTTTTCAGTGATAAATTTGGAGGACTGCACTGCATCCACAAGGAGCTTTAATTCCGGCAGTTCGAAATCCCGCGAGCCGATGTAGTAGCCCTGGCCGTTCTCTTTTTTGATCACATCCAGGCCAAAATCCTGCAGGATCTCCACGTTGCTGTAGATCGTCCGGCGGTCTGCCTCGCAGTCATAGCTGTCCAGCGCCCTGATCAGGTCTGTCGCGTTCAGCGCGTGCTCCTCATCCGTCTTAAGGAGCAGCTCCCGCATCATATATAAAAGTGCCATTTTATGATTATTAGACTTTGCCATCTGCTCACGCCCCCCTTCTGTGCCGGCTTCTGAATTCGCGCGGCGTCATACCGAATTCCTTTCTGAACTGCAGGTTGAAATAGGAAATATTATCAAAGCCGTGGTCCATGGCGATCTCCATCACCGGCTGTGACGTCTCTTCAAGCGCGTGCGCCGCCTTCTGAATCTTATAGTGATTAATATACTGAATACAGCTCATTCCCACATACTGCTTGAAAAAGCTCATAAAATAACTTTCGCTGAACCCGCTCAGGTCTGAGAGATCTGCCACCTTGATCTTCTCGCGGTAATGCTCCGCGATATACGTAAGGACATTCCTCAGCTGAAGCCGGTTGATGAAAGTACTGCGGCTTTCCTGCGGCTCCCGGATATAGCCGAGTTCGAACAGCAGGATGATGACATGGAACAGGCTCTCCCTCAGCAGCATTTCATAGAAGGGCGGCCGGCTCTGAAAGCAGTCCAGTGCTCTTAAAAATGTCTCTTTGATCTCCCCGTAGCCCTTGTCGGAGATGCGGATCACTTCCGGCATCTGCAGCTGCCCCTCCGCCAGCGGCCTCAGATACTTGGAGGCAGACAGGTCCTGCCCCTGCGCGCCGAGCAGGTCCAGGTGGAAGACCAGACTGTCCGAGACCATTGTCCTGCCGGGAATCTCATAAGCGGAATGCGTGCAGTACGGCGGGATCAGAATAATATCCCCCTCTTCTGCGCGAAACTCTTCCTGCCCGACCCGGTAATCCGACATCCCCTCGCGGATCAGCGTGATCTCCATCTCTTCGTGCCAGTGCAGCGCGAGCTCTCTGTATGTCACAGGTACCAGACAGTGATAACTGTTCACCGGCAGGAATATATCGCCGTGTCTGGCTTTTTCTCTCACCGCAGCCTGATTTGTTGTTCCCGGCATATTCGCTCCATCACAAAATCGTAGAATCCTGTTAGAAATTCCTGCAATAACGCAAGAATTATATGCTTCATTTAGCGTATTATACTATCACAGGAAGGGCAGTACAAGAAACCCGCCTTAAGTGAAAACACAATTATTCTCTTTCATAAACGGAGGAATTACAAATGGCAACAAAATGGTTAAAGGACACCGTATTCTATGAGATCTACCCTCAGTCCTTCAAGGATACGAACGGGGACGGCATCGGTGATATTAACGGAATTATCGAAAAGCTGGATTATATAAAGAGCCTTGGATGCAACGCGCTCTGGATCAATCCCTGCTTCGACTCCCCTTTTAAAGACGCCGGTTACGACGTGCGCGATTACAAAAAAGTGGCGCCCCGCTACGGCACTAACGAGGATCTTTACCGCCTCTTTGACAAGGCCCATGAAAAAGGCATCCGAGTCCTTCTCGACCTGGTCCCCGGCCACACTTCAGAGGAGCACCCCTGGTTTGTCGAAAGTCAGAAGGTAGAGAAAAACGAATACTCCGACCGCTTCATCTGGACGGATTTCTGCTTCCACGGCGCCAGCGGCCTTCCTTACGTCGGCGGCGAGAGCGAGAGAAGCGGATGCTATATTCTGAACTTCTTCAAATGCCAGCCCGCCCTCAACTACGGCTTCTATAAGGTGACAGAACCCTGGCAGAAGAGTTTCCGCGATCCGGCGGCTATCGCGACCCGCGAGGCCCTTAAGGACATTATGCGCTTCTGGCTCTCCCACGGCTGCGACGGCTTCCGCGTAGATATGGCCTCCTCCCTTGTCAAAAACGACGATGAGAAGAAGACCGGCACCAGCGCGATCTGGAAAGATGTGCGCCGCATGCTTGACCTCGAGTTCCCGGACGCCGCGATGGTTGCGGAATGGAGCAATCCTTCCCTGTCCCTGCGCTGCGGTTATGACATGGATTTCGTTCTCAACGAACAGGGCGGCGGCTACTCCACACTGATGCGCGACTATTACAACCACGGCGGCAGTGTTAACGGCGACAGGAACGCGGAGGATCACAGTTACTTCAAAAAAGATGCCGGCGGCAGCATAACCCGTTTCCTTGACCAGTACCTGGATTGGTACGAGGACACAAAAGAGCTTGGCTACATCTCCGTCCTGACTTGCAACCACGACACGATCCGCCCCAGCTACAACCTGGATACGACCGAGCTTAAGCTTGCTTACTCCTTCCTCTTCACACTTCCCGGCGTACCCTTTTTGTACTATGGCGATGAGATCGGCATGAAGTACCTCGAAGTGCCCACCAAGGAAGGCGGCTACTTCCGCACAGGTGCCAGAACTCCTATGCAGTGGGACAGCAGCGCGAATCTGGGCTTCTCCGAGGGCAAAGCTTCCGATCTCTATCTCCCGGTAGACAGCAGCGCGGATGCCCCTACCGTTGCGGCTCAGGAGAAAGATCCCGCATCTCTCCTCAACACTGTGCGCACGATCCTCGCACTGCGTCATCAGGAGGAAGACCTGCAGGCAGACGCGGCCTTTAAGGTCGTGTGCAGCGAAGCCGGAAAGCCCTTCGTGTATATGCGCGGTGACCTGCTCTGCGCAGTGAATCCTTCCGGAACTGAGCAGTCTGTTGCTCTTACCGCGGATGTGGCAGAGAAACTCAGCTGCAGCGTGCTGTTCGAACTGGGCAGGATATCCCTTGAGCAAGGCGTCCTCACAGTTGGAGCTCAGTCCTTCGCAGTAATGAAATAATAAAAATTCTCCTGTAAATTTGGGATCACCCCACCTTTACAGGAGATTTTTTTGTCTTCCGTCTGTCTTGTCTGAACAGCTCAGCGCAGTATATACGCCTTTAATTCGTTATAGATCTTATCCTCGTCCGGAGGACATCCCATGATGCACACGTCGAAGTCTTTCGTGCACTTTCCTACGCCCAGTTTTCCTGTTTTGCCCTGCATGCCCTGACCGATGCCGATCGGCGTATCCAGTTTATCAAGAAGCCCTTTCTCCTTGAGTCTCCACAGCGCGCCGGTAAGGCTCGCGTAGCAGGCACTGCAGGAATCCACTTCGTTCACGGCATAAGAAACCTCCAGGATCTTGTGCTCCCTGGGAAGATCTTCCTTCATCTCCTTGCCGGCATATCCGTGGAAGCCGCCCAGATCGATGATCTGCGCGGAATTAAGATAAGCCGATCCGATCCCCAGCTGCTCAGACATCCGCACATAAGGCACATCGTCCGGTGTGTAATGCAGAAGACTGCAGGCATAACTGTCCACAAGCACCGGATCCGCCGCCGCCATCACGCAGTTGCGCACCACCGGATTTCCGCCTTCTTCAAAATCCAGATCTCCGCAGATGTGGTCCACGACAATGAAGTCCTGCCGGATCCCTGCCTGCAGATGCGCGATCGGTTTGTGCAGTCCCATGCGGTGGAAGCGTGACTTCTCTGTGTTGGGAATCAGGCCCTTGAGGTTCTTGAGCGCGCAGGTCATTTTGGTCTGGCAATGACCCTTGAGCACCGGCACATTGATCAGGAAATCGATCTTGTCCACTGCGTTAATGATATTCAGTTTCATGCCGGCGCAGTCGGCCTCATGCCACTTCTCTTTCTGCCCGTCGATAAAAGGCACATCGTATTTTGCGCACAGATCCTTGTAGCCGCAGTAAATAAAAGCCTCTGAAGTGCGGTCTCCTACCCAGGAGCTCTCAACAATGACAATAT
Organism: Lachnospiraceae bacterium UBA6998; assembly: GCA_002448395.1. Taxonomy (GTDB): domain Bacteria; phylum Bacillota; class Clostridia; order Lachnospirales; family Lachnospiraceae; genus CAG-791. Next base: position 19,726 of record DJXS01000024.1, read on the forward strand.
TCTCAAACTGATTTTCCTGCAGGTATTCCACGATTCCCGCAACCACTTCGGGGTGCGTAGTGGCGCCGAACTCCGCGGGCGAGGCGACCACCAGGTTTGGCTTGATGGCAACCCTCTTCTTTCTGTCCCCGATCAGGCCGGCGAGATCCGTCTTGGAGAGCAGCTCTTTGGTCATCTCCTTATATTCAGTTCCATACAGTTTCCAAATCTGATTTTTGGCGATCATTCTGCTCCCTTCCTTACATAGCACGGCCACCGCACCCGCGATGGCCGCCAACCTGATCTTATCTCTTAAAGCTCTTCACCGTTTGTAGCGATCACATTTTTGTACCAGTCAAAAGATTTCTTGCGGTATCTCGCTCCGGTCCCTGTGCCGTCGTCGTTGAGATCCACATAGATGAATCCGTAGCGTTTGGCCAGCTCGCCGGTGGTGAAGGACACCACATCGATGCAGCCCCAGGGCGTGTATCCCATGAGTTCAACGCCATCGTATTCCACTGCTTTTTTCATCTGCTCGATGTGCGCGCGCAGATAATCGATCCTGTAGCTGTCGTCACAGCTCTTGTCGTCCAGCAGCTGATCATAGGCGCCGAGGCCGTTCTCCACGATGAACATGGGCTTTTCGTAGCGCTCGTACAGGGCGTTCAGCGCATATCTGAGGCCAACCGGGTCGATCGCCCAGCCCCAGTCAGATACCTTCACATAGGGATTAGGAACGGAATGAGCATTGCCGCCGACGATCATCGCGCCTGCTTTCTCGACCTTAGCCTTTACTGTATTGGTCATGTAGTAACTGAAGCCGATATAGTCCACTGTTCCCTGTGCCAGGATCTCCGCGTCGCCTTCTTCCATAACGGGCGCGGTTCCCTCTCTCTCCCACTCCTTATAAGCATAGGCGCCGTAATGTCCTCTGCACATGACATCGGAGAAGACATATCTCTCGTGCATGGCCTCCACAGCCTGCATAATGTCTTCCGGATCACAGGAATAGGGATAGAACGGCACGAAACCGAGCATGCAGCCGATCTTGAAATCGGGATTGATCTCATGGCCCTTCTTCACGACGATCGCGGAAGCAACCATCTCATTGTGAGCCGCCTGATAGAGCGCCTTCTTGGGGTTTTCAAACTGCGAGAAACGGATGCCGGAATTGGTCCAGCCGAAAATATCGACAGCCGTGTTGGACTGATTGTTGATCTCGTTGAAGGTCATCCAATATTTGACCTTATTCTTGTAGCGCTCCATGACGCACAGCGCGTAGCGCACAAAGAAGTCCACCAGTTTGCGGTTGACCCAGCCGCCGTATTCCTGTGTCAGGTAATAAGGCATTTCGAAATGGCTCAGCGTGATCACGGGCTCGATGCCGTACTTCAAGAGTTCGTCGAACAGGTCGTCATAGAACTGCAGACCCGCCTCATTGGGCTCCGTCTCATCTCCCTTGGGAAATATCCGGCTCCAGGAGATCGAGGTGCGGAAACACTTAAAGCCAAGTTCCGCAAACAGCTTCACATCACCCTTATAGGTGTGGTAAAAATCGATTCCCTTGTGGTTGGGATAATTCTCTCCGGGCACCACGCCGTCCGTAATGCGCCTCGCCACCTTGTTGGATCCGCCGGTCATCACGTCGCTGACACTGGGTCCTCTTCCGTCCACGTCCCAGGCGCCCTCAAGCTGATGCGCTGCTACGGCTCCGCCCCACAGAAAGTCTTTTGAAAATGCCATATCAAGTCTCCTTTCGCTGTTTTGCCCTATTGTAGTTTCATGCTTTATTCCGGCTTAATCGACTCTTTTGATCCACAGATTCAGATCCATCTCGCCCTTGATCCCGGGGACCGAACCGGTCTCCGAGTACTGCCACCATGTAAAATGATACGGCGTCTGAGGCGCCTCCTCATAGTCCGCGTACCAAATCTCAAAATCGTTCAACGTTTCATTGTCAAAATAGTTATTTTCCCAGTAAAGGTTGGTGTAGAGGGCCGTTTTACATTTCATGGCCTTCTCTGCCGCTTCCTTGAAAGCATGTGCGTTGGCGGAGATCTGCTCTCGGCTCAGATTGTCTGCCCTTCCCTCCGTTCCCTCAATAAACTCCGGGTCATAAACCAAAGGAAGAGTCATTTTGACACCGGATCTCTCGATCACATCCACTGCGAACAATGCTTCTTCCGCAGCTTCCTCCTCATCCAGCGCCTGAGAGAAGAAATAGGCGCCGACCTCAAGACCGGCTGCATCCGCGCCTTGCATATACTGGATGGCCATAGAATCCTCATTGAGTGTTCCCTCTCCGTAGCCTCGGAATCCCACGCGGACGAACACGAACTCATAGCCCGCATCCGCAACTGCCTCCCAGTCGATCTCTCCCTGGTGATCCGAGACATCGATGCCCTGAAGAGATTCATAGTTCTCGTCAAAATATGCAATATTCTCCGAGATCTCGTCCAAATAGGAAAAATTCGCGGGATTGTAAGGGTTCGAGCGGACAGTTACCGTTTCCGGCCCCTTCGTACTCCCGGTTTCCTCTTCCGGCTCCGCTTTATAATCCGCCGCTCTCGTACCCGCCGCCTCATCTGACACAATCTGCTGCGCGGCAGTCGTCTGCTTCATCGCATCGGGAATTTCCGCGCTTCTGGCTGAGCAGCCTCTGAAAAGAGACGCAACTACCAAAAGAGGCAGCACCGCGTAAAAAGCTGTCTCTTTAAACTCGCCGGATTCTCTCCCGTCATCGTTCTTCTTACTCAAAATCCCAACTCCTGTCCAAACACTCCGGGGTTTCTTCTGCTTCCACCCGCTTACATTTTATCTGACTATTACGCTTCCGCGATGCATTCGATCTCGCAGAGCGCTCCCTTGGGAATCTGCTTTACTGCCACACAGCTTCTCGCGGGCTTGGATGTGAAATACTTCGCGTAGACTTCGTTGAAAGCAGCAAAGTCTGACATTTCAGCCAGAAAACATGTTGTCTTGATCACTTTCTCCGCTCCGGATCCGGCCGCTTCCAAAATAGCGATCACATTCCTGCAGCTCTGCTCTGCCTGTGCCTCAATTCCCTCCGGCATCTCGCCCGTGGCGGGATTGATCGGGATCTGGCCGGAAGTAAAGACCATTCCGTTTGCCACAAATCCCTGGGAATAGGGACCGATCGCTCCGGGTGCGTTTGTTGTGCTGATCACTTTCATCGCTTAACTCCTTTCAAATACGGACCGTTTCAGTCCGTTCCTTCAGTTACTGTTATCCACAAACCCCAGCTCTGATGCGCTGGGAAGACCATATGCGCTGTCTGCTGAAGTGACGGCTCTCAGGATTGCTTCGCTTAACACCTCTGCGCCGAGTGCTGCTACAAGATCCTGATCCGCGTTTACTTCTCCCACCGATACCGCATAGATACTGTCTCCGTCCGCGGAAGTGTGCACCGGGTTGATCGCGCGGGCGTATCCGTTGTGCGCCACACCGGCGATCTTGCACAGCTGGGCCTTGTCAAAGCGTCCATTTGTGATGACTGCGGCGATCGTAGTATTACCGGTGAATTTATTCTCCACAGCCTCTATGGAACCGCTCATCTTCGCAAGTGTACTCCGAAGCTGGGTCCTGTCCTCATTTAAAAGCCCCGCGACCTGCGCTCCGCTTTTCCAGTCATAGATGTCGCCCAGCGCGTTGAGCACCACGATCGCGCCGATCTGCAGTTCCCCGATCTGAATCGCGTAACTGCCTACACCGGTCTTCATCGCTGTCTCCATTCCGCCGATCTTTCCGACGGAAGCGCCGCATCCCGCACCAAAGTTGCCATCTTTATAATTAGGCGATTCAAAAGCCACTTTTGCCGCGGCGTAGCCCATTTTGCTGTCCGGCCTCACTGCTGCCGAACCCACTGTGAGATCATAGATATCGGACTGAACCACCAGCGGAACTTTGGCGACGCCGGTGTCAAAACCTATATCGTGCTCTTCGAGATACTGCATAACGCCGTTTCCCGCGCCAAGTCCGAAAGCGCTGCCTCCCGAGAGGACCACCGCGTGGATCTTCTGCATGGACATCAGGGGATTGAGCATCTGGCTGTCCCTTGAAGCAGGTCCGCCGCCGCGCACATCCAGTCCCGCGCGCATTCCCTCATCGCAGATCAGGACCGTCATGCCTGTTGCGGCCTCCGTATCTTCCACCTGTCCGATCCTCAGAGGCTGAATATCGAGAACGCTGATCTCTTTGAACTTCTTAAAAGTTTCCGCATTTCCATTATATATCATAATCGATCCCCTTTCCCCGTATTCGCTCATTTGGCGATCTGTCTTGCGACATAGATTCCGCTCGCTGAAGCATGTGAGAGCGAGTGCGTGATCCCGCTGCCGTCTCCGATCACATAAAGCCCTTCATATTTTGTCATGAGATGCTCATCGACCTTCACTTCCATGTTATAGAACTTGACTTCCACACCGTAGAGCAAAGTATCTTCATTGGCAGTTCCCGGAGCGATCTTATCCAGCGCATAGATCATCTCGATTATGCCGTCCAGGATACGCTTGGGGAGAACAAGACTGAGATCGCCCGCCGCTGCATTCAGAGTCGGCACTGTGAAGGATTCCTCGATACGGCTCTTTGTGCTCCTGCGCCCGCGGATCAGATCTCCGAAGCGCTGAACGATCACGCCGTCTCCGAGCATATTGCTCAGCCTGGCAATGCTCTCGCCGTATCCGTTAGAATCCTTAAAGGGCTCTGAAAAATGCTTGGCCACAAGCAGCGCGAAATTGGTGTTTCCTGTCTGGCGCTCCGGATCCTCATAGCTGTGTCCGTTCACAGTGACAATTCCGTTGGTGTTTTCATTGACCACGACGCCTCTGGGATTCATACAGAACGTGCGGACAAGGTCGCCGTATTCCTTTGTGCGATAGACGATCTTGCTCTCATACAGTTCATCTGTCAGATGGGAGAAAACTTCCGCAGGCAGTTCCACGCGCACTCCGATGTCAACGCGGTTGGACTTGGTCCCGATGTCGAGCGAGCGGCATACCGATTCCATCCATTTACTGCCGCTTCGGCCGGCTGAGATCACGCACTTGCGGCTCTCATACATCTCGTCTGCGCAGTGGATCACAAATCCGTTTTCCGTCTTTTCGACGTCTTTCACTGCTTTGTCAAAATAGAAATCCACCCTGTCCTTTAAATAATCATACAGGTGCTCCAGGACAATGTAGTTGATATCTGTTCCGAGGTGGCGGACGGAAGCGTCCAAAAGGTGCAGGTCATTCTGGAGACACTTCTTCTTGATCGAGGTGCCCGCAGTGGAATATAGTTTGGTCCCCTCTCCGCCAAAACGCAGATTGATCTTATCCACGTACTGCATAAGTTCGATCGCCGTTTTCTTTCCTATATATTCGTGCAGCGTCCCGCCGAAATCGTTGGTGATATTATATTTTCCGTCGGAAAAAGCTCCCGCCCCTCCGAAGCCGCTCATTATGGAACAGCTCTTGCAGTGAATACAGGATTTGACCTTGTCCCCGTCGATCGGACATTTGCGCTTTTTCAGCTCGTGCCCCATCTCAAACACCGCTATCTTAAGTTCCGGTTTTTTCTCCGCCAGTTCGTAGGCTGTAAAGATACCGCCGGGCCCGGCTCCGACAATGATCACATCATACATATAAAGCTCCTCTTTCATTATAATATTCCTATACACTAAACAGATAATTGTATTGGAAAGTCTGTATTTTCAGATAATTTATTTTTCTTCTTGCTTATTGTCAGAACTTTGTTATAATAGACTTAACAAAAGAAAAGACATATCGGCTGACAAGCCTTCTACTTAATTATAGAACTAAAAGCCAGCTGAATAAACAAAAGGAGGTCACGTAAATGAAATTGCAGGTATTTTCAGAATAGAGGTATCCGATGACGAGAAAGTCGGATACCTCTTTTTTTTGCGCTTTTTCGTCTCTTTATATGGATATAATACCATACGTATGCTGTTTCTCCGCATAAAAAACCGCTTCCCTTTTCAGGAAAGCGGTATCTTTTTGTCTTTTTCGTCTCAGGCAATCGCGATCGCCTCATATCTCTCGGAGTTAATGATCTTCTCCATCGCTTCAACAGGATTCATGCCGACGCACTGCATGACCTGGCGGAACACCGCAGCGGACTGGCCGCTTGCCAGCTGCACGCCTGTACGGGTCTTGTCGGCGTGGAAAATATCGTGGCGGCTTGCCACATTCCAGAAGATAATGTTAGGGATCTGATAGCCAAACTTTCTGAATCTCTTCACCATCTTTTCGTAGAAGGTCCAGTTCTTGTCACCGCAGTAATCGATCTCCATATCGGAGATGACAACCAGTGACTTTGGCATATCCTTCTGTGCGACATGGTTCTTCACAGCGATCTCCAGCACATGCTCGAAAGCCGCCTGCAGATTCGTGTTGTTCGCCCAGTCGCTCATGTTGATGCTGCGGATCTTCTGCGCCAGAGTCTCTCCCTTGAGCACCTGGATTCTTGATGTTCCGGAGAAGGACATGAACATGTTGTGGTAAGGTCCGGTGTTTCTCTCGGCAAAATATACCGCCAGACCGACCGATGTCGCCATTGGTCTTCCGTACATAGAGCCGGAAGTGTCCGCGATTACCAGCGCGTTGGTTTCCGCTTCCACGTAATCCGGCAGCTGACGCCACTGAGCTTCCAGCACGTCATTGTCCACGATATGGAATCCTGCCCAGCTCATAGTCATGACCTTTTCTACGATGTCGTAAGGAAACAGTGTCGCGGAATGGATCTTCTCCTCACCGCTCACGGCCTTCTGTACGAAAGCGCTGTAGCGCTCTCTATCGTGCTTCATAAAAGCATTTCTGTAGATCATCATGGCTCTGGAAGGCACTGCGCTGTAACGGATCTCATTCCAGCGTCCCGCGGACATGAGTGCCTCTACCACGCCGATGTGCTTACGCATCGCGCGCACCAGGCGCTTGAACTCATATACAGAGTAGCCGAGCTTCTGTGCGGTCAGGATACCAAGCTTTCTGGTTCTCTCGGAAGAAGCATCCGCGGTCTTGATCCACTTCGCAAGCAGGGAAATCGCATTTCCGGCCTGCAGGTTCACGCGGTCCTCCTCAAACTGCTTCTTCATGGATTCCCACATCTCATCCTCCAAAGGAGTGCTGATCAGGCAGTACAGGTCGTCGTAACGGCCGTATACACCGACCAGATCCATATTCAGGCGAAGTGCCTCCGGATGATATTTTGCCATAAACTGCAGGATCGTACGGAAGGTCTGTCTTTCACCCAGTCCGCCTCTGACATCTCTTGCATAGAATGCGATCTTTGTCGCGAAAAGCGGATCTTCCTTGTAGGCCTCGGAGAAAAGGCGGGTGATCCGCTCCTTATCCGCGCCGCGAAGGGAACCTGCTGTTCCGAAGAAATCCAGTCTCGCATCGCCTGTGGTGTTCAGTGCCACAGCACCATTTTCAGTTCTTGTAAATTTTGCAGCCAGCTTTGCTGCTTCAGCGAAATTCATTGCCGTTTCCTCCTTTCCGGACCTGTGGTCCTGTTTCTTTCTGTGCCCACTATAACAAGGAGAAAAAGCTTTGTCATTCAACCCGTAGTATAATATAATTGATACAGGTATTAAGCCGCACAATTGAATATTTGTTCTTTGAGCAAAAGCACCTAAACGGCCTTCGCTTAACCCGCATGGTGCTGCGCCGAAGCCTATCGGCTTCCGGGGCTGGCAGAGAAATCGGTCAACCTTCCATTCTTGAAAAAAAGAGCATGAAAAATGACACTGCATGAGCGTTTTTCGTGCTGTGTCTTTTTTGTTACCCCAAAATATGTGTGCGGATGATTTATTGAAATGAATCGCGAAACCAACACTCCAAAACCGCATATTGTCCTGTGCGCTCCCAAAAAGACCGGCAAGACTACGCTCATTGAGCGGATTATGCAGGAGACAAAGGCCCCGGCAGCTGAGCCGCCGATTCCGGTATATGGATTTCAGACAAAGAGAATTGCTTGTTCGGACGGAATTAACCGGATCTATATGTTTCCCGCCGGCCATGTTCAGACCAACAGTCTCCCATCGGATACCTGTTATCTGGGCAGCACCTGCGGCCGTGTGAGAGATGTCTGTACAGTAACCTTCGAAACCTACGGCACTGCTCTGATCCGTTCAGCCCGCCCCGGCGGCCTTATCATCATGGATGAGATCGGCCATATGGAAAAAGATGCGCGACTGTTTCTTCAGGCAATCTTCGACGCCCTGGACGGTGATATTCCCGTTCTGGCTTCTGTGAGATACACAGATGGCTCCATTGACTACCTCGAGCGCATCAAGAACCACCCGCGGGTGCAATTGTATATGCTTACCGAGGAGAACCGGAACGCTGTATACGCTGAAATCAGAAATGCCATTTTCAGTGACAGAAAGGAGGGAAGAGATCATGAACCGCTATAGTCTCAGAAATCTTCTTTTTCTCACAATTTGCTGCGACCTTGGTCTGTTCTCCAAGAGACTGATCGCGCCGGCGGCCAATATTTTGACCGATTTTATGAGGATCCCGGGAGGAATCGGCACGAGCTTTTCACTGATGTTTATCGTCGTAGCTGCTGAGCTTGTTCCCATCTTCGGGTGCGCCACGCTGATGAGCATTATACAGAGCATGATCGCTCTGTCGCTCGGCATGGTCGGCAGCATGGGAATCCTGTCGCCTATAGGCTACATCGTTCCCGGCATAGTGATCGACCTGATCTTTTTGCTGTCGCGGAAAACCGGTCTCGGCACAGATCTCACTCTGACACTCGCCAATATGCTCGGCGCGGCGGCCGCCAGCCTGACCGCGAACCTCATTGTGTTCCATCTGCCCGGTGTCCCGCTCGCTCTCTATGTCGTTGTGGCACTCGCAAGCGGTGCGGTGTGCGGATGCTTTGCCGGCGTTCTGGCCAAAAGACTGCGCCCCGTTTTGTCAGACTCCAGTGCCTCTGGCTTCGAAGGACAAAATGTTTCAGCGGCAAACCATGCGCCAAGAAACTAAAAATCTTTTAATTAAGGGGGAAATCGAAAAATGCAGAAGAAATTGATCGCCGGAATCATTGCCATCCTGGTCGTTGTCACGGCAGTGCTCGTCTTTGTCAATCGGAAAGGGGACAAAAATGTGTCAGGGCTGGTCCTTGCCGGCGGCGGCAAAGAGGTAACCATTGCCTGGGAAGATGTCGGGGGACAAGCTTTTGAAGGCGACCTTGTCAATGGAAAGGGCGAAGTAACGCACCACGAATACACGGGCTCCGAGCTTCAGGCGCTTCTTGCAGCTAATGGTATTGAAGTCACAGAAAGCTCCGTGATCACTGCCGCATCTGAGGACAACTATTCGGCAGAGCTGACCGGAGCAGAGCTCCTCGAGTCCGGCAAGGTATACGTCGCGCTGACAGACGGCGGTAAGCAGATCGAAGGCATCGACGGCGGACAGGGAGCGCAGCTCATCGTGTTCGGCGATCAGAACAGCAAGCGCGCTGTGAAGTATCTTAAAACGATTTCCGTGAAATAAAAAAAGCCGGGAACAGATCAACTGTTCCCGATCTTTTTTTAATAATCAAGATATCGATTCCTGTTCCATAAGCCGCTGCCACTCCTCCGGTGTATTGCAGCTCGTGCTCTTTCTGACACCGTCCGTGAGCGCTTCCGCATTCACATAGACCACGTCCAGATCACGCAGAAAGTCGCGTATCCGCAGTTTCTCTTTCCGGCCGTCCGCAAGCCTCTGCGTAAGTTCGGGCAGGACCTGCTTGTGATAAATCCCCAGGAGTGTCTGGAGCCTGCCATCTCCATCAATGACGAGCACTGCATCGTGCTGCTGTGAAGCAGTCGCCATATACGCCATGAGCTCACGCGCCATCTGTGCGTCCGCGAAGGGCGTATCCACCGGCGTCACGAACAGGTACTCTTCCCTGCAGACTGTAAGTGCTGCCTCCAAGCCGCCCATGGGACCGCATCCCGGAAATCTGTCGGAGACTTTCTGAGCCTGAATCTCAGGATAACTCTCTCCTGTACCGATTGAGAGCCAGACATCTGTACACGGCGATTCCTCTCCTGACAGCGCACGAAGAAGGCGAACCGCATTCGGTGTGCCTTCTGCTGTGAGCATCGCTTTATCCGTTCCCATTCGGCGGCTTTTTCCTCCGCATAGGATCACGGCACTGATTTTGCATTGATTCGTCATAATCACTCTATCTTCTTTCCGGCTCGGTAAAGATGTTTTATCCGAATTAATTTGTCCTCGTATTTCAAGTATAACAGGTTTTGCTATTGCATAAGAATACCGTCGGCCAGATTTTCCTGACCGGCGGTACAAATTTTGGATCACTTCAGCGTGATCGCAGCGCCAAGCTCTTCGAACTTTGCTTTCAGAGCCTCTGCCTCTTCGATGGAAACGCCTTCTTTGATTATCTTCGGAGCGGCTTCCACTTCCGCCATGTCTGCTGTGGGCTCAAAGCGCGGACGACATTGCCGTTGCGGTCAATAATGAACTTCGTGGTGTGACAAGGGGACGGTTCTTCTGACAACTTTTGTTCTAAAAGTTGTCAGAAGAACCGTCCCCTTGTCACACTATCAGTGATTTGAGTGATCAGCTCCGACCATAATGACTTGCCATTGACTTGCCCATAATCAGTATTTTACCCCATAGTAATCAAGATATATCTTGAATCGATCCTGCGCTGCCAGACAGGTATCGCGAAGATATCCCTGCTCATTTCTCCACTCATGCAGTCCACGGTAATAATACAACTTCATATCGTCCTCAATGATGAATGGTACGATTCCGTTTCGCAGGCATTCCTTAAAAAGGATCAGCCTCCCCACACGGCCATTCCCATCCTGAAAGGGATGAATTAACTCAAAACGGTAATGAAACTCCAGCAGATCTTCAAATGTCACCGCTTCCCGCTTTTTGTAGTCTGAAAGCAACTCTTTCATTTTCTTCGGAACATCTTCGGGCGCAGTAGTTTCTCTTCCGCCAACCTCATTGGCCAACCGCTTATAGGCGCCAACAGCAAACCAGCTCTTCCTGCTGTCGGTAGTCCCGCTTTTCAGGACCAGATGCAGCTGTTTGATCAAGGCTTCTGTCAGAGGACGTTTGGCCTGATCAATAATCAGGTCAATACAACGGAAATGGTTTACTGTCTCCAGAATATCATCTACGTTTAACGAGCCGTCCGGTGCATCAATGGTATTCGTTTCAAAAATATACCGGGTCTGGTCATGTGTCAGCCGACTGCCTTCCATATGATTGGAATTGTATGTCAGCTCGATCTGCACCTTATGATAGATACCCCCGGATATTCCGTTTTCCTTCTCCATGGTCAGTCTTCCGGGCAGATCCTCAGGCGTTTTTCTCCGTCTCGGTTTTCTGCCGGGTTTCTCTGCTGTATCGGGAATATTCCAAGTCTTTCCCGTTATAAAAGCGCCGGGAATACGTCCGTCAGCGCAGTATTGACGTACTACCCGCTCAGTGATCCCCCATTTTTCACTTGCTTCTTTTACTGAGATATAACTCATTTTTGCACCACCTGTCCAATCTTGGTAGTGTCAAGTTCACTACCTG
>DJXS01000058.1 GCA_002448395.1 Lachnospiraceae bacterium UBA6998
CAGCAAGATGCGACGCCCCCTTTTTCCATATTCTTATGACGCTCCGGCAGCCCTTGCCGCCGCAGCTTAATCTATAAACCGGATCGCCGTGCCATAGGCCACAACTTCCGCCGCACTCTGCATGACGGAGGATGAGCCGTAGCGAACTCCGATGACCGCATCCGCGTTAAGCGCTTCAGCCTCATCGACCATGCGCTTGGTGGCGATCGCTCTCGCTTCCACGATCATCTCTGTGTAGCCGACGATCTCGCCGCCCACCAGGGTCTTCATTCCTGCCATAAAGTCCTTGCCCAGGTTTTTGCTCTGAACAACGGTTCCCTTCACCAGACCCAGGATCTCATAGTTCTTGCCGGGCCAGTTTTCAATAGTTGCGAGCTTCATCCAATTCTCCTCCTTTAATCTCTTTGATCCTTTCCCTGCAGGCGATTATGACGCCCACGCAGACAGCCAATCCTGCGATGACGAAGAACCCAATCACCCCGAAAGGCGCCGGTTCCAGTGAATTGAGGTAGAATAACAACAGGATAAATGCGGCCACTGCAAGGATCGTGATCCCGGCAAAAAATACCGGAGCGACAATTGACGGGCGTTTATCATGCTGCTCAATATCCATAAACTGTGTTCCTCCTTTCTCAAGCTGATCGATCTTAGCGAGATAGAGGTCGGTATCGATCTTATCAAAGCCGGTCGTTTGATCGAGCATCTCCTGGCATACCTTCTGCATCATCTGCGCGCTCTGTATGTCTGCTTTCAGCTCGTGCACTTTTTTGAACAGGCAGTCGTCCAGCTGCAGCTCACCGCTCTCCATCTTGCGGATGGATTCGATCGGAATCCCAAGCTTTCTGAAAAGTTTGATCCTGGAGAGCTGCTTCACATCCTCCATCGAGTATTCGCGATACCCGTTGGCCGGATTTCTCTGCGGGCTGATCAGTTTCTGTTCTTCATAGAAGCGGATATTCTTCTTTGTGATGCCGGTCAGTTCTTCTACCTGATTGATCTTCATCGGTTTGTACCTCGCTGTTTAGTTACTTGTACACCTTCCAGTCGGTGGAAAGTCAAGACAATACAGTGATAATTTTAAAAAATAAAAATTCCCGCGTGGATGTTCACGCGCTCCTCGTATATTACTATAGATAACAATAACAAAAAAAAACAATCATTCACACGAAAAAAGATAAAACAAAGAGAGGTATTAAAAATGAACGAATTTATGGAAAATAAGATCAGCGAAGCAGAGCTTAACGAAGTGACCGGCGGCGTAGGTGAGGCAGGAGTCAAGGTAAGACCCATCAATCCTATCTGGGTAAGAGTTACAGCCTCCAGCCTTAACTGCAGATACACTCCCAACGGAGAGATCGCAAAGGTTTATGAGAAAGGCCACAAGCTCAAAGTTGACGGCATCACCGCAGACGGCGAGTGGTACAGACTTCTGATCTATGATCCCAAGGGCGGCACATGCTACGCTTACATCTTCAAGAAATATACTGAGAAGATCTGATAAAAAGAATCCGGGACCGGCAGCAAGCCGGTCCCGTTTTTTTATTGCATAGATTATAGCCAACAGGAGTTATCTCTCTACTCCCCAGAAGAATAGCGCAAGCATTCCGGGACCTACGTGGGCGCCCGAGAACGGCTCGTGCTGGCAGATCGTCACCGGAATCCCGGGTGTGACCTTCTTCACGAGTTCCGCCAGCATATTGGCGTCATCGAGGCAGTCTCCGTGGGAGATGAAGATCTGCTGCTCAGGTGTGTCAAGCTTCTTCTCTTTATATTTTTCCACTACGGCTTCAATGGCCTTTCTGCGCCCGCGCACCTTGGTGCAGGCTACGATATGGCCTGTGCTGTCTCCGTAGAGGATAGGCTTGATGTTGAGCACCGTTCCGATCGCCGCCGTAAATCCGCTGACGCGGCCGGTTCTCTTGAGGAAATTCAGGTCATCCACAGTAAAGTACTGGCATGCGTGCTGCACCGCATCGTCCACGATCTGCGCGGCTTCCCTTACCTCAACGCCTTTTCTGCTCAGTTCTGCAGCCTTCAGCGCCAGAAGCGCATTCCCGAAGCCGCAGCCCTTGGAATCCACTATGTGTACAAATCTGTCCGGGAACTCCTCCATCAGTTCGACGGCGGCTGCCACCGCGGCATTGTATGTGCCGCTGATCCCCGAGCTCATTGAAACGTAAATGATGTCCTGTCCGCTCTCAAGAACAGGGGTAAAATGTGTGATAAAAAGCTGGGTGTTCAGAAGGCTTGTCCCTATTTTGCGGCCGTTTCTGAGTCCCTCATAGTATGCGTGCCCGTCAAAGTGATCGACATCCCCAAGATAGACCCGGGGTTCTCCGTCAACAGTATACTCACAAGGCAAAAGAGAGATCCCCTCCAACAATGATTGCGGGAGATTGGCGCTCCCGTCCGCAAACACAGCAAATGACATTTTATTGTCTCCTCTCTATATCACTCAAAGACCCTTGTGGATCAGCTCCAACACTGTATCCAGGTCTTCAGCATTCATCTGGCCCGGCGCAGAGACCTTCCCAACCGCGCCGAAAGTACAAGAACTTCCAAACACCTCTCCGCACAGTCGGCTGATGAGTCCGGTGCCCGACATGGACATCGTGATGATCGGGCGATCCGCAAATTCGGCCGTCATCTCTTCCGTCGCCAGAAGAAGGGTCAGCACATCCTTTCTGTTCTGCGGCATCACAGCGATCTTGGGAATATCCGCTCCCATCTGCTGCATCTTGCGAAGTCTGCCGACGATCTCATCCTTTTCGGGCGTCCGGTCAAAATCATGACTTGAGCCGACAATCTTTACTCCCTCTTTGTGGGCGCTCTCAATGATCTCCCTTACGATCTCATCCCCTGTAAAGATCTCGACATCAATAAGGTCAGCAAAGCCGCTCTTTGCCGCAGAGATATTAAGTGCCGCATAATCCTCAGGTTCGATCGCCTTTTCGCCGCCTTCTCTCAAAGTGCGGAAAGTGAACAGAAGGGGCGTATTTCCGAGCGCGCCGCGAAGTTCCCGCAGGACCTTTTCCACCGCAACCGGGTCCGAGCCCTCCTCAAACCAGTCCGCTCTCCACTCCACAATATCCTTACGCACTTCTGCGAGGGACTCCGCTTTCCGGATGATCTCTTTCCTTGTCACTTCGACGATCGGCACAATGATCTTGGGAATCCCTTCCCCGATCCTGACGCCGCGAACTTCAACGATGTCTGTCATGACTCTCACCTCGCACTTTTAGCAGTGTAATCTTACCGCATTGCCCCGCTCTCGTCAAAATAGTACCACTTGCCGTCGATCATCTGACGCCCGGTGACCATTGCCCCGCTTTCGCTCATGTAGTATTTCTTGCCGCCAAGATCCAGCCAGCCGACGACCATCGCTCCGCCGCCGCCCATGTAATACCACTTGCCGCCGATTTTTTGCCAGCCGGTCTGCATTGCTCCGCTTGTGTCAAAATAGTACCACTTGCCGTTGATCTTTTGCCAGCCGGTCTGCATTACCCCATCGCTGTTCATGTAATACCACTTGCTGTCGATCTTCTGCCAGCCAGTCTGCATTGCTCCGCCGGCGCTCAGATAGTAGCGCTTGCCGTCAATCTGCTGCCAGCCGGTCTGCATCGCTCCGCCGGCGCTCATATAGTACTTCTTGCCGTCAATCTGCTGCCAGCCGGTCTGCATCGCTCCGTCACTGTTCATATAGTACCACTTGCCGTCGATCTTTTGCCAGCCGGTCTGCATTGCTCCGCTTGTGTCAAAATAGTACCACTTGCCGTCAATCTTTTGCCATCCGGTAACCATATATCCGGACGCGTTGAAATAATAGGTTTTTCCGCTTATATTCAGGAACATGCTCACCGGATAAGCGTAATCAGTCCACCGGTACCACCAGCCGATGCTGTTCTTTATCCAGGTGCCTCCCAGGACAGGTATTTCTTCGGTGATCACGTCTGCGCAATTTGCGCAGGTCTTCTCCCTGATCCCGACCATTAAACCGGTCGCTTTTCTTGTCACTACCCAGTCACTGTAATCATGACCTATCGCGGGGATCGCTTCCGTGATCACATCTGCGCAGTTCGCGCACACTTTTTCTTTGCTTCCGTCTTCTGTGCACGTCTCTTCTTTTGTCACATTCCAGTCGCTGTAATTATGACCTATTGCGGGAATGACACGCGTGACTACATCTTCGCAGTTTGCGCACACCTTTTCTTCGCTTCCGTCTACCGTACACGTCTCTTTCTTTGTCACTTCCCAGTCACTGTAATTGTGGCCTATTGCCGGGAGCACTTCGATCTCGCCCTGATTGATCTCATCGCAGATCTCACAGTGGAACGATTTAAACCCGTCCTCCGTACAAGTCGGTTCTACATCTATGATGGATTCCGTGCTCCATACATGTTCTCCGTAATTGTGCGGGAATAACTCCAGATCTGCTTCGTCAAATATCCCAAGCGTATCACTGTCGTAGTAATAGGTCAGCCTTACGGTACCAAAGTAATACCCTGTATTGTCATCGCTGTCTGTCTTCGTCTCAGTTGTTCCCGCAAGAAACAGTTTGTCGGGATAGCCAGCTGTTCTCGCGTCACAATTGGTCACATCTACAAGATAGTTATTTCCGTCTTCCATTTTGAGGACATTCCACATGTGAGGCTCTTTACCGGTCCTTGCCAAATATCCGCCGACAAGAATGCATTCAATACTTCCCTCAAATTCAGTATGGTCACAGAGATACTTGAAGGCTTTGGAATATCCCTCGCATACGACGTTAGTATCGGGATCTCCGTCGAAAACCCAGATCATCTGCCATGGATTTCCATAGCTGGTATTTCCTGAAGCCGCATAGTTATAGGAAACAAGATCACAGATATCATCCTTATATCCTCTCAGTTTTTCTTCGTCTGAGGCGCCGCTGTACTCTGCCACGATTTCATTCGCATTGTTTACCGCACTCTGAACCGACTGTCCGATTGATGTATCTACCAGATACTCACCCGCCGCATACTCCTCGGCCACAGCAAAACGGAGATACATATTGCTTTTAGTGCTCAGATAATAAATCTTACGCGTACGATCGTAATAGGCAGTCAGCCCAAATGTGGTTTTTGTGGTTCTGCCGCCCGAAGTCTTGTTATACCAGTAGAGTTCATAGGGATGCTCTGCCAAGAGGACATCAATAATCTTGTCAAAATTTATATCTAATCTTTCTTTGGCTTCAGCCGAAATATAAGCTTTGCCATTTTCATCCTTGATGACGACAGCGTCTATTCCCAGTTCCTCCGCAGTCCAGGAGTTGTTCTCCAGCCCCAGGATCGCCGGTGTGATCTCAAATTCTGTTGAAGCACGTTCGCCCGCGGCGATCTGCGGCAGTAAACCTGCTAAATGATTGTAGACCATCCGGTCATTTCCCTGCAGTGCAGAAACAGCGCTCCTCTTTTTCGCGGATACCGCGGAAAGCGGCTGCCCTTCGAAACTCCGCTCAACGAACTCGGCAAAGAGTTCATCTTCAGACGGCCCGCCTTTGTCTCCGGCAGCAACGACCTCCTCGGCTTCTTCTTCGATGACAATTTCATCCATGAAGGGCTCCTCAGGCTTGGTCTCTTCTGCAACAGATTCCTCTGCAATATCCTCTGCCAGCTCTGGGGTATCGTTATCACCAGCTACCAGCTCTGGGGTACCGTTATTATCCCCTACCAGCTCTGGGGTATCGTTATCACCTGTTATCTCTTCAGTATTATCTGCTCCCGGCTCTTCAGCCTCAATCTGAGCCTGTTCTTCAGCTGTTTCTTCCTGTACTGCCTCATTATCCGCGGATATTGTTTCCTGTCCGGATACTTCTGCAGCACAAACAGAAGCGGGACTGATCGTACCCGCTGCCAGGACCACAGCCAGAATCATTGAGATCAGGTTCTTTCTCATAAGCACTCGGCTCCTCTTCTACTTCGATATTTCCATTTATTGTATGTGAAATAATCGGATTAATCAACAAAGGTACATAAAAAGAAGGGGCTGAATAAGCCCCTTCCTCTATATTTTGCCCTATTATTTCGCTGCGCTCTGAAGTTCGCGCTTCTTGATCATGGGAAGAATGATCCCGAGTGCGGTGAGCACGCAAGGTGTGATGATATTAAGACACATTGTAAACAGATCAGTGTCATATACGCCGAGCAGGCAGCACGCAGCGGTGACAAAGAAGCACCAGCCGCCGGCTGCGAGCGCAAGTGTGTCATTCTTCACAAAGCGATACTCGGGATTAAACTTGCTCCCTGCTTTGCGGAGTGCGATATATGCGGTGAATACCCACAGGTAACGCATAGGCATGCAGACTGAGTTGAGCTTGGTGAGCTGCTTGAGCACTGCTGCCGCGCCGGGAACAAATGACTGGATCAGGATGATGGAACCCGAAAGGATCGCAACCATCTTAATACCGTTTACATAGGCGCCGGTATCGTTCTTCTTCAGAAGAGTTGAAGGAATGAACTTCTGGGCGTCCTCATTGTCAAGAAGCATACGAAGAGGCGCGTCGATACTGATAACGAGTGTTGAAAGCTGGCCGATTGCATTGCAGATCGCATAGACGACCAGAAGCGTATCGCCGATTCCGTAGTATTGACCAAGTTTTTGGAAAGCCCAGTAAGACCCGTTCGATACGTAGGAGTTGAAGCTCTCCTCTGAGCCGTTGATCACGGCGGGATCGAACATCATGCCCATCGCGATAGTTCCGAGAATCGCGCAGACAACTACCATGATCGCCAGAGTGATCATCGCTTTGGGGAAGCCCTTGCTCGGATCTTTTACCTTGTTGACGTAAGGAGAGATCTTCTCACATCCGCCGACTGCAAATACAAGGATCGAGAGGGATGTAAAGTATTTTACATTAAACTCCGGGATCAGGCTCTTCATGCTCAGGTCCAGGGTCACATAATCAGCGCCGGGATTGATCGCGCGGGCAGCAAAAATCATGACGATGTAAAGGATAGACATCACGAACATGCTTGTGCCGGCAATAGTAGCAAGCTTTTTCAGAGGGTTGAGGCCGCGGCTTGCGACCCAGCAGAAAAGAAGAAGCACTGCAAAAGTGACCAGCTGTACGCCGATAGTAGGGAATGTGTCATAAGTCTCGGCATTGCGGAATACTGCCCAGCTCAGGGCTTTGAGTCCGCCGGAAGACTTACTTGCGATATAGGTGATGTGGCAGGCCCAGTATGTCCAGCCTGCGTAGTAAGCGAGTTTGGGACCTGTTGTCTTTAAGATCCAGGAACTGACTCCTCCGCCGGATTCCTTGAATGCGGAACCAAGTTCACCGACCATGAGAGCGTAGGGGATAAAATATAGAGCGAACATGAAGATCCAGCTGAAAATGACCTGGATACCGTTAAAGTAAACAAAACCATTTACTACGTTACCGAATCCCCATACCGTAGAGAATGCCATAAAGGCAAGAGTTGACCATTTAATATACTTAGAATCCATTTCTAAAAGCTCCTAAAATTCAAGTAAATACGATTAGTGCGTTGCTCTTTAGATTTGTGTTGACCTGTTACGGGTGCGCAATAATCTATGTCTGTACTTTCGCGGACTAAGTCCGCAGGGTGTCAGCGCGCAAATCTTAAAATCTGAGTTTATAGTTACCATTTCCTGTTCCCTCGACGGATGAGGAGAACAGTACCTTTGCAGCTTCGACGAGGAATGCTGTATCTTTTGCCCCGGCTGTTTCATACGGAGAGTGCATAGCGAGCTGCGGCAGTCCGATATCCACAGTGTTCAGCGCGACCTGGCTCTGGGAAATATTGCCGAGTGTTGAGCCGCCCAGCATGTCAGAGCGGTTTGTAAAAGTCTGGCAGGGCACGCCGGCCTTCTCGCAGATCACACGCATGATCGCGCCGGATACCGCGTCGGTCGTATACTTCTGGTTCGCGCTGTACTTGATGACGATTCCCTTGTTGAGATACGCGCGGTTAGTCGGGTCAGTCTTATCCGCGTGGTTGGGATGTACAGCGTGAGCGTTATCGGCAGACACAAGGAAACTCGACGCGATGCTCATCAGGTATTCCTCTTCCGTTCTGCCCATTGCGCTGTTGATACGATGGAGTGTGTCTTTGAGGAAAGTGCTCGCCGCGCCCTGCTTCGTGCCGGAGCCGACCTCTTCGTTGTCAAATACACAGTGAACAGCCACGGAATCTCTGGGAGTCGATTCAAGAAATCCCTTCATTGAGGCAAAAGCACACTGCAGGTCGTCCAGGCGTCCGCTGGCGATAAATTCGCCGTTGAGTCCAAGGCTGACAGCAGGCATGCGATTGTAAAGGAAGAGATCCGTATCGAGGATATCTTTTGCCTCCACTCCCGTCTCAGATGCGATAAGTCCCATGAATGCATCGGATTCCTCCCCCTTCTCACAGAACAGAGGGAGCATATCGACCTGCGCGTTAAACTTGTAGCCGTCATTGACCTGCCGGTTCATGTGGATGGCGAGATTGGGAATGATCATAAGGTCGCGATCGATATTCACAAGCCTCGTCTCAATTCCGCTCTCCGTTCTGACGATGACTCTGCCGGCTGCTGAGAGCGGTCTGTCCAGCCACGGAGCGCACAACATGCCGCCGTACTTCTCGACATTGAGTTTCACATACTGCTTGTCTATCGTGATCTCCGCATTCGTCTTGATCTTGAATACCGGTGAATCACAGTGGCTGGCCATCATCTGGAATCCCGTATAGTCCGCCTTCGGGATCCGGAAAGCGATGATCGCGGAATCATTTCTGGTGACAAAATATCCCTTGCCGGCCTCAAGATCCCATGGCGCGCCTTCGTATAAACGGATCATGCCAGCCTCGCTGAGGACATCGCACATATTCTTAACTGCAAAGAATGCGTTAGGACTGCGATCCAGAAATGAAAAAAGCTCTTTATTAACATGATTATAATTCATTATTAAGCCCCTTTCGTTTAGTTGATTTCATGCAAAAAAGCTCTTGTGATTATATCACTAAACTGAAAGGGGGACAAGCGGCCTCTGGGGTATCGATTCACCGGATATCGTAAACGCTGCGCGCCCTCAGGTTCCGGGCGCTCCCTTCGAGTAACTTAATAGTCCGCGTTCCGGCCTCCATATCAAAGAAGTTGTCGTCAGTGCGAATATATCCGTCTTCCGAATAGACCTCAACATAGCGTGCATAGGCTCTGGAAGTAATTGTAATCTCTCCTTGCTCCGGGACGAAACTGACATCCAGAGCGGGATCCTCGAACCTGTAATATTTTGGCGGCACAAAAAGAACGCTGCCGCCGCAGGCACTGTCCATGTGATAAGTCAGGTGCACGTACCGCGGATCGTATTCCGAGAAGTCAAGCTCTTCGAACCATTGCGTGGAGAACGGAGCTGTGTCTACAGTAAATCTCCCGCTTCTGAGCACAGTGCTGTCTGGTGCGCGCAGCTCCCAGATCACTTCATCCGTCACGCGCTCCCATGTCTCATTGGAGACGTTCAAACGAGCTTTGCTTACAGGGTATGCGAAAGTCTCGCCAACGGATCCGGGCTGCGGTTCTGTTATGCATGTCTCGCCGCGGGACACCATGCTTTCTTCCTCGCAGCTCAGGAGCACAGGGGCAAAAAATCGCACGGCACTGTACTGCAGCGCTTTCCATCTGTGATAGTAGTCGATCGATGACCATGAGGCCACAGGCCAGATATCATTAAGCTGCCAGTACACCGCTCCCATGCAGCGGTCGCCGTCCCGATTCCTGCGCAAATGCTCCACGCCATACCGTATAGCGTCTGCCTGAAGCAGCTGAGATGTATACAGTAGCGTCTCGAAATCTGCAGGATAGCGATAAGTTGCGGACAAATATTGCATGATCTTCCCATTTGCTCCGGCATTTCGCTGGTGCATCTCCATCACGTAAGAAAAAATATTGCGATCCTCTTCTTCTGTGAAACTCCGCACAGTTTCCATGCAGGGGAAAGACTGAAAGCCGAATTCCGACAGATATCGGAAATGATATTTGCGATATTCGGTAAACGGCTTGCCGGCGTGCCACACGTCCCAGAAGTGGACATCGCCGCGATCCGGATCCTGAGGGCCGTCGAAACGCCCGCCAGAGGACGGAGAAGAAGGCCAATAAAATGTATCCGGGTCCTCTTTTTTCAGGATTTCCGGGATAATGAACTCATTTTGGATCAGATAATCCGCGGCTGTGATATCGTCTCCTTCAAATTCGCGTACAAGCGCAAACTGCTCCATTTCATTGTTGCCGCACCAAATGCCCAGGGAAGCGTGATGCCGGATCCGGCGCACATTCTGCGTGACCTCTTTGCGAATGCTCGCGACAAAGTCGTCCGTGAGTCTGTAATTGGCACACGCGAACATCATATCCTGCCATACCACCAGGCCCATCTCGTCACACAGATCATAGAACCAGTCAGCCGGATAGAATCCCCCGCCCCACACGCGGATGACATTAAAATGTGCCAGCCGGCAGTTTTCAAGCAGCGTGTGGGTCTTCTCGCGGTTCATTCTGGAGAGGATGTTGTCTTCGGGGATGTAGTCCGCGCCCATAGAGAACACGCACTGGCCATTTACCTCCATGGCAAAGGTTTCCCCCCACTCATCCTTGTCGCGGCGCATGGTGAGAGTGCGCAGACCGATACGGCGCTTCTGAGTCTCCACGATTGCAGCGGAGACCTCTGGGGTAGGGGTGACCTCTGGGGTATCGGTTTCAGCTACAGGGGCAGAGGAGACCTCTGGGGTGTCGGTGACCTCTGGGGTATCGTCCAGAGACCTCTGGGGTAGCTTTTTCAGCAGGGATGCCTCCACTTCATACAGGGGCTGGGCGCCAAGCCCGTTCGGCCACCAGACCTCTGGGGTATCGATCACGAACGGCTTCCCGTTTTCAAGCAGCGCTTCGAACCCGTCCGGGCCTGTCAGCCTGATGGAGACCGGAAGGCTCCCGCTCTGCACGACGTCTACTGTCAGTTCGACACGCAAACGGCCTTCGCGCGCCGCACGGGCGTGGTCCGGATTGCCGGATGCGGGAATGCAGGGCTCATCCGGCGAGTCTGATTTAATGAAATGCCGCTGGCGGATCCGTACATCCTTGATCCTGGATTCATTCCATGTCTCAAGCCAGACATCGCGCCAGATTCCCCCGTCAGGCAGCCTCGGCCCCCAATCCCATCCGAACATGCAGTGAGCTTTGCGAAGATGAGGAAACCCGCGCATCGATTCATAGGAACCTCCCAGGTGGTACTCTCTGTCCGCATTCCGAATAAATCGTGTAGGGGACAAAATAGTGACCTCGAGGGTATTATTGCCCTCGCGAAGGATTCCTTTTATATCGAATTCCCATGTGATATGCATGTTGTCAGTCCGACCAAGCAGAACGCCGTTCAGACGCACCTCTGACAAAGTATCGATGCCCTCAAAGCGAAGACACTGATGGGCAGCGGAAAGAATTCCCAAGGAGGGGGCTGCAATAAAAACTCTGCTGAAAGTATAGTCTTCTTCCATTAGCCGCAAGGCATCGAGTTCACAATCTCTATAGTACGGATCCTCCATCAGTCCTGCATAGAGCAGGAACGAATACACAGAGCCGGGGATTTCGCCCGGCACGCCTTTGGAAATACGTTCAGCTGTATTTTGACCATCTCTGTCCTGCACCCTGTTTGTGATTTTCCTCATTACCCACTGGCCATTCAAACTCAAGCGCAGCATTTCTCTCCTCCTCAATGTAAAAATCTGATGTACTTCTCAGTTGCCGGCATCTGTGTCCGCCTCAAATATACTTCCCGGTTATACTGTCCCCGCAGTTTCTCACGACCTCTGGGGTACCGGTTGCGACGATCCTGCCGCCGTCCTCGCCGCCTCCGGGGCCCATATCGATGATATAGTCGGCGGAGCGGATCACGTCCAGGTCATGCTCGATCACGATGACAGTAGCTCCGTGGTCGATCAGTGTCTGAAAGACGGTCAAAAGCGTTTCCACGTCCTTGGGATGCAGGCCGATCGTCGGCTCGTCAAAAACGAAAACCGAGTCATCCTGCTGCCTGCCCATTTCCGAAGCGAGTTTGAGTCTCTGCGCCTCTCCACCCGACAGGCCGGGCGTCTCTTCCCCGAGTGTCAGGTAGCCGAGACCCAGGTCGCGCAGGATCTCCAGCCGGGGTTTCACTGTTTTCATTTCTTTGCAAAACTCAAGCGCCGTATTGACGTCCATATCCATAAGCTCCGGCAGAGAACGCTCTTCACCGGATTTGTTCCTGTAACGGATCTTCTTGGCGTCATTTGAATACCGTGAACCCCGGCATTCCGGACATGGAATATTAACGTCCGGCAGGAATTGTACGTCCAGAGAGATCTGGCCCGTCCCATCGCACACCGGGCAGCGGAGGGATCCGGTGTTATATGAAAAGTCTCCGGCTTTATATCCG
The DNA here is from genome assembly GCA_002448395.1 of Lachnospiraceae bacterium UBA6998. Lineage (GTDB taxonomy): Bacteria > Bacillota > Clostridia > Lachnospirales > Lachnospiraceae > CAG-791. Next base: position 12,419 of record DJXS01000058.1, read on the forward strand.
GATTGCTTCGCCGATTTGGTCCTTGCGTAGATCTTGCGAAGTTCATCATGTACGTTCGCATAGGTAGCCACAGTGGACCGGACGTTAATGCCGATAGGCGCTGCGTCGATCAACTTAACGTGCTGGATTCCTTCCGCTTCGATGGAGCGAACGTGGGTCGGCAATTTTTTGCCATTGCAGACAGCGTCCAGCGCAGGAACGAGGCTCTCCAGGATCATAGTGGTCTTGCCAGATCCCGATACACCGGTGATTACCGTAAGAGCGGTCTTAGGGATGCGGACAGAAAGGGGCTTCACCGTATGAATCTGGTCAGTTTCCATTCTGATCTCGCCGTTCGCCCCACTACACCTCTGGGGTGCCTGTTGCTGGGGTGCCTGTTGCGCACCCAACCTCTGCGCACCCGACCTCTGGGGTACCTGTTTCTGGGGTATCTGTTTGCCGGAAAGGTAAGTGCCGATGACGGAGGCGCTGTTCTCCTCGATCTCCTCGACAGTTCCTTCGGCGATGACTGTGCCGCCCTTGGCCCCGGCTTCAGGGCCCATTTCGACGAGCCAGTCCGCCTCTTTCAGGATCTGGGTGTCGTGGTCCACCAAAAGGACGGTGTTCCCGTCTCTCACAAGGTCGTGCATGACCCCGCTTAGACCGACAATGTTCGCCGGGTGCAGGCCGATCGAAGGCTCATCGAGAACGTACAGTACCCCTGTCGTTCTGTTGCGGACCGCGCGGGCCAGCTGCATTCGCTGCCGTTCGCCGGTAGACAATGTCGCCGCTGCTCTGTCGAGCGTAAGATAACTGAGGCCAAGGTCCATCAGTCTCGCCGCGACTTCCAGATAAGATTCGCAGATATTGCGGGCCATCGGACGCATCTCCTCCGGCAGAGAATCCGGAACCTGCTTCACCCATTCAACAGAATCCTTCAGGGTCATCTCGCAAGCCTGATCAAGGGAGATCCCCATCAGTTTCGGCGCCCTTGCCTCCTCGGACAGTCTCGTGCCGCGGCACTCCGGGCAGACATCCTCTTTGAGGAACTTTTCCACCCGCTTCATACCCTTTTCATCCTTCACTTTGTTCAGCGCATTGAGCACGGTCGCCGTCGCACTGTAATAGGTAAAATCCATCTCGCCAGCAGTCGCGGTGTCCGCTTTTTTTGGCCGGTAGAAAATATGCTTTTTTACCATGGGACCGTCGTAGACGATCTCTTTCTCTGCGTCCGTCAAATCCCGGAACGGTATATCTGTCCGCACGCCCATAGCCCTGCAGACATCAGTCATCAGCGACCACATGAGGGAATTCCAGGGAGCAACCGCCCCGTCGTCAATCGTGAGGCTCTCATCCGGTACCAGTGTGTCCCTGTCTACTGTCCTTACCGTGCCGGTTCCCCCGCAGCACTTGCAGGCGCCCTGGGAATTAAACGCCAGTTCCTCCGCGCCCGGTCCGTAAAAAGATTCCCCGCATTCCGGACATATGATTTCCTGCATCAGCGCCACCTGAAATCCCGGCTTCACATAGTGGCCGTTCGGACAGCGATGGGACGCAAGGCGCGAGAACATCAGGCGCAAACTGTTGAGCAGCTCTGTCCCTGTGCCGAATGTCGACCGGATGCCCGCCACGCCCGGCCTTTGCCGCAGCGCAAGAGACGCAGGCACAAATAAGACCTCGTCGACGTCCGCTCTCGACGCCTGAGTCATACGCCGTCTGGTATAGGTCGACAGGGATTCCAGATATCTCCTCGAGCCCTCCGCGTACAAGACGCCCAGCGCCAGCGAAGACTTGCCCGACCCGGACACGCCGGCAATTCCGACGATCCCGTGAAGCGGGATGTCGACATCGATGTTTTTCAGGTTGTGGACGCGCGCACCCCTGACTTTGATTTTCTTAGGATTGTCTGTGTTCATAATTCAAGTCTTTCCTTATTAGTACTTTTGTCTGCGCACCGGACCTCTGGGGTACCTGTTAATCCCTAAACCCGATGAGTTTCAAATAGCATTCCGCCAGTTCCTCCGGCGGCATCTCCATTTTGGTTCCGATCCACCATCTCACGTCATCCGCCAGGCTCCCTACCAGATGGTTCAGCGCAAATTCCTTTGGAACATCCTGCCTGATACTGTCCGGATACTGTTCGAACATCGTGACCAGGTACTCCTTGAAATACCGCATGAACAATTCGCTGCTTTCTCCGGACAGGACGCCCAGCACATTTCCTCTGTTGTCCTTCAGATGGTATAGCAGGTGCGTGATTTTCTCCCGCAGCCCGTGGTCGGAGGAGGAAAAATCATGGGAAGTCTCCGAATGCAGTTCATGCGAGAAAATATGGTCAAAAATATCTGTACACATCTCCTTGAGCAGCGCGTCTTTCGTCTCAAAATGAGAATAGAACGTGCTCCTTCCGACATTCGCCTCGTCCAGGATCTCCTGAACCGTTATGTTATTAAAATGCTTCTCCTCCAGCAGCTTGTTAAAAGCCTGAAAGATTGCTGCGCGCGTCTTCCGCTGTCTCCTGTCCATGACCTGCACCTCCGCACAAATTACCATTTCGGACAAATTGTCATTATTGTTCAGTAACGAACTACATCCCGCATCTGTTTGTTGTTATTACCCATTTTACTCTTTTATGATTATATCAAACACTTTGTTCATTATCAAATATCATGTTTGGGAGATAGAAGAATGGAATCCTCAATGAAACACGGCATATTCCTGGCGGTTCTTGCCGCCGGGCTCTACGCCTTGAGCTCACCCTTTTCTAAATTGCTGCTGCAGTTCATGCCTTCCACTCTGATGGCAGGTTTTCTTTATCTTGGGGCCGGGCTCGGTATGACAGCGCTCGCTTTCGGCAGAAAAGCTGTCGGAAGGCCGGAAGCCGAAGCGCGCCTTACCCGGAAGGAGCTTCCCTATACGATCGCGATGATCGTACTGGATATCGCGGCTCCTATCAGCCTGCTATTCGGCCTTACCATGACCACTGCCGCAAACGCTTCCCTGCTGAACAATTTCGAGATCGTTGCCACAGCGATCATCGCTCTTTTGATCTTCAAGGAATCGATCTCAGCAAGGTTATGGCTCGGTATCCTCTTTGTGACCGCATCCTGCGCTCTTTTGTCCTTTGAAGATATCTCAAGCCTCCAGTTCAATTTGGGATCCCTCTTTGTACTGCTCGCCTGCATTCTGTGGGGTATCGAGAACAATTGCACGAGAAAGCTTTCTTCCAAGGATCCCCTTGAGATCGTCATGGTCAAAGGTATCTTTTCAGGACTGGGCTCGGTCGTGATCGGTCTCGTCTGCGGAGAGCGGATCCACTACCTGTGGGCGATTCCGCTGGTCCTGCTGCTAGGCTTTGTCGCGTATGGACTCAGTATCTATTATTATGTCTATGCCCAAAGACTCCTCGGTGCCGCCAGGACGAGTGCCTACTACGCCGTCGCCCCTTTCATTGGCGCTTTCCTGTCGCTTATCATCTTTCGCGAAGTCCCCGGAGTCCTGTTCCTCGCCGCTCTGGCGCTTATGGCCATCGGTGCGTGGCTTTCTTCCGGCGATTGAATTAATCTGATAAACATTATCCGGCCAAAAAATAGAGCCGCCGAAGGTACTGCCCTTCAGCGGCTCAAAACAATTACGCAAGCTCTATAAGCATTATCAGTTTTCTCTGCAAACAGAAATCATTCCCTATTTTGCCGCGATCTCTTCCAGAAATTCTCTCGCCTCTTTCGCGCCGCCGCATCTGCGGAAGCTCTCGGATATCATTACTGCATTTTCCTTGTAAGAAGGTACTGTCAGGACACGAGTCAAAGCCTGCAGGATATCTTCCTCCGAGATCGACTTCAGCATGACGCCGGCGCCGAGCTCCTCCGTTCTCTTTGCTACAGCGCCCTGCTCAGGCGTCTGAGGGAACAGCACCAGCGGCGCTTCAAAGTACAGCCCTTCCGATGCAGAATTCATCCCGCAGTGAGTGATGAACGCATCTGTGATCGAAAGTACCGCCATCTGGTCCACGGACTCATAGACCTTAATATTGTCCGGCAGATCGTCGAAGTGTTCCGTATTAGTCCCCATGGATATGATAACTTGCCAGTCTGTCTGTCCCAATACATGAATACAGTTCCGGTAAAACGCTTTGTTCTGGTTGACCGTTCCCATAGAAATGTACACAGTCTTCTCCGCCGTTTTCTCATAGTGCTCCTTGATAGGACGGATCGATGGTCCTATGAAGTGATACTTGTCAGAAAAGGTGTCCGAACAGGGCTGGAAATATTTTGACGTATATACGATCGTGTTGGTCTCGTTGTCATTCTGCACGATATCCAGGATTCCCTTCACGGGATATCCTTTTTCCTGCAGGCGCTTGATCTGCTTGTTGATCTTGGGCATGGTAAAGAGCATCTTCGCTATGTCCCACGGCGTCTCTTTCATATACTTTGACGAATAGCGGTTGAAAGCGAAAGTCGTTGTGGAGCAGACATAGGGAAGCCTGTGCTTCATGGCGACCAGCTTTCCCCAGAAGGCAACAGAATCAGAGACGACAAGATCCGGCTTGATCTCGCCGACTTTCTCCGTCGTCATCTCATCCAGGGCCAGCGTCGAGGAGACGAGGAGTTCTGTTGCGAAAGCCTTGTCCTTGCCTACCCGGTCTGCGTTCTCCTTATCTTCCATCTCGAAATCATAGCCGTCGCAGCCAATAAATGTCGCGCCCGCCTGCTCGATCTTCTCCCGGAACATCTCAAAAGAGAAGTAGTAGACCTGATGCCCGGCAGAAGTCAGCTCTTTTACAATGCCAAGCGTCGGATTGGTATGCCCGTGGGCCGGGATGCAGAACCATGCAATCTTCATTTTACGTCAACCTCCTTGTACGCCACACTGAAGCCGCTTGCCCTATCCAAACAACATCTTTGCCGCTTCCTCTAATTCCCTGCGCTCCGCTGAATCATCATATCCGCTTTCCTTATCATCAATGCCCTTGATGACATCGATCGAATACAGTCCGTCGCGGTTGCAGTAGAAAAGGATTTTCTTAACTCCTCTGATCTTAAACCTCGCTTCGGAAGCTCCCTCCGGATAAAGCTTTACCATCTGGATTTCATCGGAAGAAACCGCTGCCACAAAAGAAATATAGTGTTCCTTCGTCATACTGTGATCGATCCGCACATAATACTCATCTTCAACTCTATTAATGAAAATCATGTGCCTCTCATCCGTAGCCTCCGCTATGAGCGGAGTGAGCATTATGCCGTGGCAATGGATGGCCGCTTCCCCCATGCTGTGGATCGCGTTCCCGCAAACCGGGCAGACATAGAACTTGGACCGCAGCATATTTGCGGATACATTCGCGTTCCGGATCGTGTTTCCTGAGATCAGTTCCGTTACTGAAATCCTGAATGCCTTCGCTATAGGTTCCAGCAGAGTGATATCCGGATAGCCCTTTGCCGTCTCCCATTTTGATATTGTCTTGTCGCTGACCCCAAGCTTCTCCGCCAGTTGAAGCTGTGTCATTTTGTTCTTCTCACGCAGTTCCCTTATGATTGTTCCTGTAACATATTGGTTCATATACTCATCACCTCCATGTACAGATTGTAAATCAGCGCATCCGGGAACACTACCTACGGAGAGTAGAGTCATTTCCCGGCCGTAACCCGGTTTCCTGTCACATCAAATATGTAAGATTTTGAGTAATTCTGGAAAGGCCAGACTTCTACCGTTTTCTTTTCATTGTTATAGATCGCGCTGTACTGTGTCATGGAAATACCGGATGCGTTCGTATGCGGGTTCTGCACCGCGCTCTGGAGAGTTACCAGTGCCGCCGATTCCGGCATTACGGTATAGTACTCCTCTTTCGAAGTATCTCGGTAGCGCTCCAATTGCCCCAGGATCGTCACAAAGCGGTGATAGCCGTGCCCATAACCGTAATGGTATTCCGGCGTAATGCTTTCATCGGTCATTTTGACAGCCTGTTCTCTGAGTTTACCGCTTCGATAATAATCTTCCATGTCATCACTGCCAAGATAAACCCCACTTTCCGCATGGCATCCATTACGTCCTTGCCATAATAGTCTTTTGTGTAGTCCATATAGTACAGGTAACCTTCGTCATCCAGCCGAGTGATACCAGCATGTGCTCCTGTCGAAGATCCTCAGCCGGACAGCAGGCAGGCAATCAGAGCGATCGCCGTCAGAACAATCATAAAATTCCTATTCTTTGCCATAATATTCCTGACATTCATCTTTATCCCCTATTTCTTCGCCACAACGATTGGCTGATAGAACCCCGTCTCCTCCGGGAACTTCCAGGCCACCTCACTGCAGCCGCTCGCGTAAAGAAGCCTCGTCATTTCTTCTCTGCGGGTCGCCCTGTACTCGCACTCGAACTTGTCGGTTTGCAGAGCCCCTTCGTCCTCAATAATGTACTGCGTCAGTTTATAATTGTCTCCCTGCCATTCCCAGGTCTGAAAAGAGACGCGCTGCCCCTTCTCCGTTTTATGGATATAAGGCGGTGAATACGGCGGCTTCTCGGTCAAAATACTGTCATAATCCCTGATACTGGCCACAAAAATCCCACCCGGCCTGACCTGCCCGGCAATGCTCTTTATCGCCGCTTCCAGCGCTTCACTTGTGAGCATGTGCGGCAGAGCATTGTCCATAGCGATCACAATATCAAACTGCTCTGAGAAAGTATCCGACAGCGTGCAGAAATCCGCATGCTCAAAGCGAATCTTAACGACGTTTTTCTCAGCGCGCTCTGCAGCTTCCGCGAGTTCTCCGTCGCTGATGTCCGACGCAGTAACAGTATAGCCAAGTGCGGCCAAACCGATTGCCTGCGTTCCGATCCCGCAGGCGCAGTCAAGGACCCCGGCTGTCCGATCAAAGCCGTTTTCGGCAAAGAGCTTATCCAATATCACTGCCTGTTCCCGAGTTGTGGACTGCCAGTCAAGGAACAGTTTGTCATACTGGGCAGCCATCTTGTCATAGAAAGTTTGTGTAATGTCCATATGACCTTTCCCCGTTTCTCATTAGCCGATTGTACACAACTTACCCCGAAGTACGTATCCTATCTTCTCATAGCAGGCATTTGACGCCTCATAATCTGCATCCGTATAGAGCATTGGAATGTATCCTTCTTCTTTCGCTTTCATCGTCACCTGATACACAAGATTCTCCGCATAATGCTTTCTGCGAAACTCAGGACGAGTGAATACCAGACTAACGGATGCCATATCTTCGGTCGTGGCATACATGCAGCTTGCCACGCTGTTTCCCTGTTCATCCTTCCACAAATACATATTTCCGGAGTTTATAAAAGCCTCAGCGTCTTCACGGTAACCCTGTTCATCCTTTTGGTCTATCCCAAGTTCTTTATGAAACATATCTGAAAAAACAGCTACTTCTTCAATGTCCTTGCTCTCGCAGCAGTATATACCTCCCTCTGCCTTTCTTTCAGGCTCTACTGGATTAAGACAGTCATATGCAAACATATTTGTGGAGATCGCCATCTTATTCCCTTCTTCCGCAGCCATTTTCATTAAGAACTCCGCCAAGGCATACTTGACATTGAAACGATGTTCACCGGAAAGAAAGCCATTCTCCTTAAGGATACGATATGCTTTTGCCATATCATCCTTTGAAGCATCTTCCGGTGTCCAAATCCATACCGGAAACGGGTGACCGGTAAAACAAATGATCAGCTTTTCGTGATCAGACAGTAAAAACTTGCAATCTCCGCCCATTATTCGTTTCAAGACGAAAAAGGTATATTTGTCCGCTTCTAAAAGCTTATAATCCCGTTCATCAATAAAAGTATCCATATTCACTCCAAAAGGCTATACTCTATATATTTGTCCAGCATCATCTTGTATCTGCATATAATATATCAAAAAATATGCAGATATGTTTTCCATCTGCATATTCTATGGTGTTCTTTATGTACTTACTCTTATTGGATCGGACACTTTTCCCCATTTCCAAATCAGATCACAGCCAATATTGCCTGTTCTATGAAATCCACCCTGTCAAATATCCTCGGCTTGAATGTACCAGTAATTCCTACCGATATATTTTCTTCCTTATTGGCATAAATGATATTTCCACTGTCACCGATAGCCGCATAAACCTCTCTGTCATCAAAGGGTTTGTACCACAAGTATCCGTAGTTCATAAATCCGAATCTCTCGCCAAGCTTAAGGTGCGGCTTTGTCATGTCTTTTAAGTATTCTTCAGATATGATCCTTTTGTCATTGTACAGGCCGCCATCCAGCACTAGCTTGCCGATCACAGCCATATCTCTCGCCGACATGCATAATCCCCAGCCGGCAGTGACTGTATCCTGAGGATCCGCGTACCACTCATATTTCCGCGGATTCTTATTCATGAAGAAATCAAACTGGTCTTCTTTGGAACTGTCTCCATGCAAAATACGCTTAGGAAGTCCCAGCGGCTCGAACAGATTCTTATTAGCAAAATCGATGCATTTCTCTCCGCTTGCTCTCTCAATAATGCCTGCCAGGATCTGGATGCCGAGCGTCGCATATCTAAACTCACCTGTGATCCCTTTACGTCCGCCAAGAAAATCAAGCGCAGCAATCGTCCAGTCCTCAGAAGTACAAACCTTTGTCCAAGGCTCAGACTTCCCTTTATACGGAGCTGTCATAGTAAGCAGATGTCTGATCGTCACCTCATATATGGTTTTCTCTCCGCGCTTTACGGAGTAATCAGGAAAGAACTCCATCACTTTCTGGTCAACGCTCTTAATGCAGCCTTTGTCCAGCGCGATCCCTGCAAGCAATGCCATTACACCTTTGGTCACTGAATTGACATTCATAGCATCCCCGGTTGTAAATCCGTGCCAGCAGTCATCATAAACTGTTTCGCCTCCCTTAATTTCATAGATCTGACAGATGTTGCTTTCGTTTCCGGTGCTGTCAGAAATATATCTGTGCAGTTGTTCTTTATTCACTAAAAAAGCCTCCTCTTAGAAAGATTTGGACGTCCTAAGAAAAGGCTAATGCAATTAAAAAATGATTTCAAGAGAAACCTGAATATCTAAACAATCGACTGCCTGTGATAATCAGTAATATCAGAACCGAGTTTCTTGTAGATTTCCATGACCGAACTGACATTGGATAATGTCTTCAGCTCAGCATCCGTCATACCTATAAGCTCTAAAAACTCAACTCTTCCGTTAGGTGTATCGATCGTCTCCACTGTAGGATCTTTCACGGTAATGAATCCTGTGAGGTTTGACTTTTGCTTTGCATCGATTC
>DJXS01000056.1 GCA_002448395.1 Lachnospiraceae bacterium UBA6998
GGGTTCGAATCCCATGTCCTCCGCTCACATACCTGCTGTTTGTAAACGACAGCAGGTTTTTTGTTGCCTTTAGCGGCAGGTGTCTTGTTACGTTTATGGATTAAGTGTATAATCAGAGTGTGTCAAAACACAGATTAATTGTGGATTTCTGCCAAAACAGAAGGCGGAATCCGCGCTTTAAGCCTTGTGCAGTGACCGGAAGAGGGAATCCGGTATGAGTTTTATAAATCATAAATGATCAAGGAGGAGCAGGAGATGTTGAGAATCGGTTTTTTGACAAGCGGCGGTGACTGCCAGGCACTCAATGCCGCGATGCGCGGCGTATTCAAATGCATCGTCAACAATGCCAAGGAACCTGTTGAGTTCTATGGATTTGAAGACGGCTACAAGGGACTGATCTACGGTAAGTTCCGCATTCTGACAGGAAGTGATTTCAAGGGTATTCTGACAAGGGGCGGCACGATCCTCGGAACAAGCCGTGTTCCTTTCAAGACGATCCGCGAGCCCGATGAGAACGGAATCGACAAGGTAGCAGCGATGAAGCAGACTTATCACAAACTGCAGCTGGACTGCCTGGTCATGGGCGGCGGCAACGGCTCTCACAAGACTGCCAACCTGCTCAGCGAAGAGGGGCTCAATGTTATAACGCTCCCCAAGACGATCGACAACGATCTGTGGGGAACTGACATGACCTTCGGCTTCCAGAGCGCGGTGGATATCGCCACCAAGTGCATCGATGACATCCACACGACAGCGAGCTCCCACGGCCGCGTCTTTATCGTTGAGATCATGGGACACAAGGTCGGATGGCTTCCTCTCAACGCAGGTATCGCGGGCGGCGCGGACATCATCCTGATTCCTGAGATCCCCTACGACATCAACAAGGTAGTTGAGGCGATCGAGGAAAGAGACAAGGGCGGCAGCCGCTTCACGATCATCGTTGTCGCGGAAGGCGCGATCTCCAAAGAAGACGCCAAGCTCTCCAAGAAAGAATATAAGAAGAAACTCGCTAATTACAAATATCCTTCCGTCTCCTATGAGATCGCTGACGCGATCACAAAGGCAACGGGCCGCGAAGTCCGCGTTACTGTTCCCGGACACACACAGCGCGGCGGCGCTCCGGATCCCTACGATCGCGTATTCGCGACCAGGATCGGCGCGGAGGCGGGCAAGCTGATCCTCAAGAAGGAATTCGGCTTCATGGTCGGTTACAAGAACCGCGAGCTGGTCAAGGTTCCGCTCGCAGAGGTGGCCGGCAAGCTCAAGACAGTAGATCCCAAGGCCAGCATCATCAAAGAGGCGAAGCTTGTGGGTATCAGTTTCGGCGACTGATATATTGATACGGAATCACTTCTTTAAGTCAAAATAGAGCATTTGGGAGAGGTGTACCGTTATTTGCGGTGCACCTTTCCTTCGTTTTAGTTATAATAGGTAGTAATTAAGCCTGAAGCAGCGGCACTATAGACAAGGAAGGACCATAAATGGCAGATCAGCACTATCTGGCACTATATAGAAAATACAGACCGCACACGTTCGAGGATGTGAGGGGCAGGGAGGTCATTGTCAGGACTCTCAAGAACCAGATCGTATCCGGAAGGATCGCGCACAGCTATCTCTTCTGTGGAACCAGGGGCACGGGCAAGACGACGATCGCGAAGATTTTCGCCAAGGCCGTGAACTGCGAGAACCCGCAGGACGGCAGTCCCTGCTGTGAGTGCCCTTCCTGCAGAGCGATCGGAGCGGACGCGAGCCTTAATGTGGTGGAAATGGACGCGGCATCCAACAACGGCGTCGATGATATCAGAAACATCATCGACCAGGTGGCCTATTCCCCCACCCAGGGCAGATACCGCGTCTACATCATCGACGAGGTCCACATGCTCTCTACGGCGGCCTTCAACGCTCTGCTCAAGACGCTGGAGGAGCCTCCGTCCTATGCGATCTTTATCCTTGCGACGACGGAGCCCAATAAGCTGCCGATCACTATTTTGTCACGATGCCAGAGGTACGACTACGGAAGGCTCTCCACGGAGACGATCGAGGGGAGACTTCGGGAAGTCTCGGAAGCGGAAGAGCTGCAGGTGGAGGACAAGGCGCTGCGCTACATCGCAGGAGCCGCTGACGGCTCCATGCGGGACGGACTCAGCCTCCTGGATCAGTGCAATGCTTTCAACTACGGAAATGAGATCCTCACTTACGAGAAGACGCTGGAGATCCTGGGCGCGGTGGACACCAGAGTGTTCAGCAAATTATACAACCACATTCACGAGGGAAATACGGCGGACGCTTTGAAGGTTCTCGAGGATGTGCTGATGCAGGGGCGGGAAATGATGCAGTTCGTGGCGGATTTCCTGTGGTACCTCAGAAACCTCATGCTACTGTGCGCCTCCGAGAGCACGAAAGATTCTCTGGACATCTCCGCGGACAACCTGGCGCAGATGATCGAAGACGCCAGGAAATCAGAGCTTTCCGAGATCATGAGAGAGATCAGGATCTTCTCCTCCCTCGTCGAACAGATCCGCTACAGCGCCAGCAGAAGGATCCTGACGGAAATGGCCATCATCAGAGCGGCCAGAGGCAGGATGGGAGGCGCCGATACCGGCGCGGAGGATCAGCTGGATACTCTAAGGAACAGGATCCGTGAACTTGAGCAGAGACTCCTCGATGATGAGAAGAAGATCGCGGAGAGGCCTGCGGGCAGCGGATGGGGAGCAGCCGGGTCAGACGAGGGACAGGCTCCGGGCGCAGGACAGCAGCAGGCTGCAGCCGCAGGGAATCCTGGCGTGCAGGCGAAACCTGCCGTGAAGAAACAGTATCCCAAAGCGGTCCCCGAGGACGTCGCGGATATCGTGCGCAATTGGACAAAATATATCTCACAGCTTCCGCCCGGAATGACAAGAGTCTCGCTCCTTAGCGCGAAGCACAGCGTGGGAGACCAGGGACAGCTGGTAATCGTGTTCAGCAATTATGTGACGGCTGACCACTTTATCCACGACGAGGGATACAGGAACAGACTTCGGTATTTCCTTAGACAGTGTTCGGGAAAGGATGTTGAAATAGAGTACAAGGCACTTGACAAGGGTCAGAAATTCACGGACAATTACGTTGATTTATCCGATATTGTCAAGATGAAGATCGAGGAGGAATAGAAGATGGCAAGAAGAGGCGGTTTTCCCGGCGGCATGCCCGGTAATATGAATAATCTGATGAAACAGGCGCAAAGAATGCAGCGCCAGATGGAAGAGAACAAGAGAGCCCTTGAGGAGAAGGAATTCACGGCATCTGCAGGCGGCGGAGCTGTTGAAGTAGTCATAAACGGCAAGAAAGAGCTGAAATCTCTGACGATCTCTCCGGACGCAGTGGATCCCGACGATGTTGAGATGCTGCAGGACATGATCATCGCCGCTATGGGCGAAGCTACGAAACAGGTAGATGCGGAGAGCGAGAAGCTTTTCGGCGGCATGGGTGGTTTTTAACACGTGGAACTCTACAGTGGATATATCAATAAATTAATCGATGAGCTGGCGGCGCTGCCCGGAATTGGAAACAAATCGGCACAGCGCCTCGCTTTTTATATTATCGGAATGTCTCCCCAGAGGGTGAAGCACCTTGCGGATACGATCGTAAACGCCAAGGAGCATGTGACCTACTGCAAGGTGTGCCAGAACCTGACTGACGAAGAGGTGTGCCCGATCTGCGGAAACGCGAATAGAGATCACAGTACCATCATGGTGGTGGAGAACTCCAGAGACCTGGCCGCTTACGAGAAGACGGGCAAGTACAAGGGCGTCTATCATGTCCTTCACGGCGCGATCTCCCCTATGCTCGGGATCGGTCCGGGCGACATCAAGCTCAAGGAACTGATCAAGCGGCTGGGGGAAGAAGAGGTGTCCGAAGTGATCATTGCCACGAATTCGAGTCTTGAGGGAGAGACGACGGCGATGTATGTCAGCAAACTGATCAAGCCCACCGGGATCAAGGTGACGCGCATTGCCAGCGGCGTGCCTGTCGGAGGCGACCTGGAATATATCGACGAGGTCACTTTGCTCAGGGCGCTGGAAGGAAGAACGGAACTGTAATACCGTGTATTAATAAGGAGGTTTGGGGATGAGTGTTGTAAAGGAATATTTTGGCAGACTCGCGGACGGAAGGGAAGTCTCTCTGTATAAGATCCGCACGGACCGTCTGTATGCGGAAGTCTCTGACCTGGGCGCGGTGCTTGTACGTCTTGAGACGCCCGACAGAGACGGGAACATGAAGGACATCGTTCTCGGGTACGAGGATGTAGAGCACTATCTTGAGAATCCAAGCTGCTTCGGAGCGGTCGTGGGACCCAGCGCCAACAGGATCGCCGGTGCCTCCTTTGTCATCGACGGCGTAGAGTATCATCTGCCCGCGAATGAGAGAGGCAACAATCTTCACTCGGACAAGATGTTCTATAAGAGATTGTTTGACGCCGAAACCGGGGAGAACAGCGTGACCTTCAGGATCAGCCTTCCCGACGGCGACGCGGGATTCCCGGGCAACAGAGATTTCAGCGTTACGTACACGCTGACGGATGAGGACCTCAGGATCGACTATGAGGCGGTTTCTGATAAGAAGACAGTCATCAACCTGACCAATCACTCCTATTTCAACCTCGCAGGCGAAGACAGTGGTAAGGTTGTCGATCAGTACCTCAAACTGAACAGCAGATTCACCACAAAGGTGAGATCCGATCTGGTCCCTACCGGAGAACTTGTATCCGTAGAGGGAACTCCTTTCGACTTCAGGGAAAGCAAGCTGATCGGAAAGGATATCGATTCCGACAACGAGCAGATGGTATTCGGCGGCGGTTATGACCACAACTTCGTGATCGACGGTTATATGGGAGACGGCATTCTCCTTGCAGCAGGTGAAGTATACGATCCCGCCAGCGGGCGCGTCATGGAAGTCCTGACGACAGTGCCCGGCATCCAGTTCTATACCGCAAACGGCATGGTGGCAGAGGGCGGCAAGAAAGGCCGCACATACGGCCCCAGATCAGCGTATGCGCTCGAGACCCAGTTCTTCCCTGACAACGTGCATCACGACAACTTCCCGAAGGCGATCTTCGGCCCTGGCAGGGACTATGTGCAGACAACCGTCTACCGCTTCCCTGCTTGCAGGTAATTGAGGGATAAATGGCTAAAGTTGAACAGTTTCCGGTTCAGTCCGGAGAGAACGGAATAACAGAAAACATTAAAGATCAGAAGACCCGCGAGTTTTTCGATGCCGGCAGAAAGCAGGGAAATACTCCCATGCCTGACGACAGTCTCCTGATGGGCAGCAGTACGGGGCAGGATTCTGCCCGGGAACCGGCAGGCAGAGGAGCGGAGAAAGATAATAATCCTACCTACAAAGATCAGATTAAAAAGCACAGGGAGCGGATCCGGATATACCGTATCTTCGGCGCGCTGATCGCCGTGATCGCGGTCCTGCTGACAGTGCTCTATTTCACGACCAGGCGCTTCAACCGCGCCGAGATCGTGAAGGTCAGGGATTTTCCCGCGGAAGAAGGAGCCGTCTGTGTGAATTTTGACGGCCATGTGCTGCAATACGGTCCTAATGGCGCCACGTGCGCAGATACGAACGGCCGCGCGAGGTGGAGCATCACGTACGAGATGGACCAGCCGATCGTGAGCATGAGCGGAGATAAGGCTGCCATCGCTGACTACGGCGGAACGTCCATTTACGTGATGAGCGCGAAGAAGCAGCTCTATACAGTAAACACCAGTATACCCATCCACAAGATAAGCGTGTCGGAATGCGGCGAAGTGGCGGCGATCCTCAATGACAGCAGCAAGAGCTGGATCAGGCTTTACTCGAATGAGGGCAAGGAGATCGCGTATTTCATCCGCTCAATGGAGGAGAACGGATTCCCTATGGATGTGGCGGTATCTCCGGACGGCGAGAAAGTATGCGTTTCAAGCCTTCTGATGAAAGACGACTCGGTGATCTCCAACCTGAGCTTCTATAATTTCGGAAAAGCGGGGAAGAACTACGACCAGCATATGGTGGGATACTTTGAATACACCAACGAAGTGTTTCCCTATGTCCGGTTTATGGGCAATAAAGCATGCGCGGCTGCGTCCGATTCGCGTCTGGTTGTCTTTGACACAAGCGGGACCGAACCCCAGAACAGCTTCAACAACATGCTGACAGAGAATCTCCAGGGAATATTCGCGAGCAAAGACCGCATCGGCCTTCTGTTCACGGATCTGACCAGAGAGAACCTCTACCACCTTGATCTTTTCGGCCGCGATGGCAAAAAAGAGGGCAGCGTCGGTTTCACCATGGTGTATGGCGACATTCAGATCAAGGGAAACAATGTATATATCAACAACGAGCGCTCGATGCAGATCTACACAGTGAATGGAAGGGAAATCTTTAACGGCGGGTTTGACAGGGCAGTGAAAGTCCTGATCCCCACTTCCGGGCTGAGCAGTCTGGCAGCAGTCTCGGAAAATGAGATCGACAAGATCAAACTTCGGTAAAGGAGCAGTTTAATGGGCAGCACTTTCTGGATACTTATAGTAATAGGTGCACTGGTCTGGGGATATTGTATTAAAAAGGGGTCGGAGAACGGACTGGTCCAGTCGCTCAATACAGTCCTTACGCTGGTCTGCGCCGCTATGTGCTACAACCTTGCCGCGGGACTTGCCGCCAACTACTCGTCAGGCGACGTCTCATCGGTGCTTACGGGCGTACTGCTCATGGTCGTAGTAGTGTGCGCCTTTGGCCTCTTTCACCTGCTCTTTTCCTCGATCCATATTTTCTCCAGACTCCCCGTGATCAGAGTCGTGGACAACATACTCGGTGTCTTCGGCGGCTTCATCGAAGGAGCTGTGATCCTGTACCTGGCGGATTCCATTCTCCGGTACTTTGTGATGGTGTGAGTGCCCGGTGCCGGGCTAAAATAAGCTCAGAAGATTGATTCTATGCATTCAGGCTTGCAGATCATTATAGATCTGCAAGCCTGAAATTCTGTTTATGAGCGCTTGAGCTTATGGTTTCATGATGATTGTAAGCCTGAAATCTAACGCCGGGGAATTAGGGATTACAGTTTCCGGAGCATCATAAGCCTGGGAAACGAAATGTTAGCATTAGAGCTTACATTTTGAGCACTTTGATAAGCTTGAATCGCAGATCCATACTGCTAAGGCTTACAAAACACAGCAATAGATAAGCCTGAATCATTCGTTTGTTGCAGATAAGCTTATAAATCGCGTAAAAGCATAAGCTTGAAGGACGATTTAATCCATTCAGGCTTATCATATAATAGGCATGAACGATCAAGAAAATGTAGTAAGATTCTCGCTCCAAAAATCGTCGCAAAAAAGTCAAAATAGTGATTGCAAATGTATAACAGTAGTGTTATTATTAAATACGCCGCTGATGAAAGCGAAACAAAATTAACACAATCGTAAAGATGAGTTAAAAAATAATCGCAAATCTTTTTAAAAAAGACGTTGACAAACTTCTGGATCTGAGATATGATATCAGAGTTGCTGATGAAACAGAAGCGACACGGACAGCCTGCCAGACAGGCGTCCGAAATACCAATACAATCGAATATATGACAACTTAACAGAAATGCAACCCTGAATATATTCCTAAAAGAAGACCGGGACAGATCGTTTAAGAACGGCCTTCAAAAAAGATTAACTGCACAGCAGTTAACTTTAGAATAATTCAGAACGAACCAAA
>DJXS01000106.1 GCA_002448395.1 Lachnospiraceae bacterium UBA6998
TAATCACCCCCTCCTACTCGATTCAGTATCTGTTTGCCATCCACGCTTTGATATCATCGATGACTTTCGCGTACTCCGTCTCCTGCAGAAGGGAGTGGCGAAGGCCGGGATAGATAATGGAAGTGACATCTCTATAGCCTGCATCACGAAGAAGCTGCGCCTGCGTGTCGCCGTAAGTTCCGTTTGCTGCGGTGACATCGTCGCCTCCCGTCAGGAAGAGTACCGGCGTATCTGTGAGGGGCGGTTTTGTGTTCTCCAGCGTCTCATTTACAGCCAGGTTGGCCTGCATGACAACGAAATCTCTGAAGAAACGGTTGGTGTAGGAAGGACTGTCATACGGCAGAGCGGAGAGCCACTTGCGCCTTTCGGCATCGGAGGTGATAAATCCGAGAGAGCTTCTGTCCGAGGCGAAAGGGGCGTTAAGGCGCCCGAAGACCAGAGGAAAGATCATCACATTTACAGAGTTTTCACCATGAAGAAGAATATCTCTGTCTGTGATGGCGAGCAGTTCCTCCATCCGCTCCGGCGCAATGACGGCGTGGGAAGGACCGGTATAAATAATACCGTCCCACTGCGCCATTTTTTCATAGATCGCGATCTGCGAGACAGTGGTACCGAGACTGTGAGCAAACAGGATAACGGGAAGTTTGGGGAAGGATCTTCGAAGGATCGCGCAGAAGGACGAGCCATCTTTTGCATAATTGCGAAAAAGGTTTCCCTCTCCGTATTCAGCCCGGGTCCTGCCGTGTTTCCTGTACTCGTGGAGTGCAACTGTGTATCCGGCTTTGACCATTTCAGAGGCAAAAATCTCGTAATAATCAGCGACTTCCGCAAGCCCTGTCATGATCTGGATCACAGCGCGTGGGCTTTGTGCTTCCCAGACTTTGTACCATATTTTCTCACCGTCAAAAGATGTAAACTCCATTTATAGTCCTCCCGGTGTGTCAGGCTTCCGCGGCATACTGCCGCACTGGCATTTGCCGCAAAACTAATTATGGACCTAAGAGCCCCAAAATCGCAACAGGAAAACGGTTCCGCTCCCATTAAAAGTCGATTATAATCAAAAAAGGACAGAAGAACAAAAAATGAAGATCCGGGATTAATGGATTTGAGAAAAGAGGACAGGAGCAGCAATATGGAGCAGAACAAGAAAACTACGACCCTTTATCTGGTGCGCCATGGCACCACAGCCTGGAACCAGGCGCTTCGCTACCAGGGACAGACAGATAATCCGCTGGATGAGATAGGAGAGAGGCAGGGGGCCTGTCTTGAGGAATACTTCAAGGATATTCATGTTGATCTGGGGGTGACCAGCCCCTTGCAGCGTGCTGTCAAGACATTGGAATACAGTCTTGCGACTCAGGACCATGAGGTCCCGGTGCTGGTGGAACCCGGCATCATGGAGATCGATTTCGGCCTCATAGACGGCTGGACTAAAGAGGAGATACAGGCGGAGTATCCTGAGTTTTACAGAATGTATGTGCTCAATGAGGACAGAGGCCACGCAAGGGCGCCCGGGGGAGAGACGATGATCGAAGTCTACGAGCGCGTGAGCAAAGCGATCATGAGCATTGTGCGGGAGCACAGAGGCGAGACTATTGTGATCGCTTCCCACGGGACAGCGATCCAGACTTTCCTCAACTATGCAGAAGGGATCCCGGCAGACAAAATGGGGCGCTATCTTCTGTATAACGTAAGCGTCTGCTGCGTTACAGTGGACGAAGAGGACAGGACAACGCTGATATTTGTTGATGACAAGCACCACGTGCCTGAGGAACTACAGTTTTCCTACAGTTCAATTCCGTCAAAATAAAGAATACGAAACAGAGAAAAACCTCCGGACCATCAAAAGGCCCGGAGGTTTGTTATTACATTTCTTCGAATTCAGGCTCTTCTGCGGGAGCTGTGTCTTCTTCGGTGGAACCTTCAGAAGCGTCTTCGCGAGGTGCGGTAATAGTGGCGTGATCATCGGGATAGTAGGTGATTCCGTCGATGTCGAAGTCATCTCTGTCATCACGAATGATGAAGATCATGGAGCGGCCCTGGTTTACTGTGATCTCATTGCCATTGTCATCGTAGAACAGTGTGGGCTCATAGTCGTCTTCCTTGTTCCATGTTACGTGGATCATCTTGCCGTTTGTGATGTAGAATCCGTCGTAACCGGGATCTTCGATCCTGAACCAGAGATATCCGTGTGTGCCGTCTTCCCATTCACGGGAATCGTTGTTCGCATAGACCCACTCTGCGCGCTGAATGAAGATATTGGTGAATGCCATCTGCTCGCCTGTGACTGCATCACACTGATCGTCTCCGTACAGTGTCTTGTAATAGAGATGATCCTCCGGGTCGTAGTAGAGTGCGGACTGAGTGACAGGGAAAGATCCCGCCATATCGACCTCGGTCGCGTCTACTGCATCAGGATACTGCGAGAGGTCATTGATCTCGCCATCCTTTGTGAATGTGAAGTGCTTGTCGTGATAGTATTCTTCGCGGTGCTCTTTCTCGAAGCCGGCCTCATCGATCGCGTCAAGGATGCGCTCAGCATCTGTGTAGGCTGTGTGCTCGATGGCAACGCCGTCGTGAGGAATGCGGTAGAAAGCACCGTAATCCGGTCCCATGGACGGATGGCCGGTGCCGTTGATGTTGTCGACATCTTCACGGGAGAGGATCTCACCTGTGTAGTCGGAGGGACCGCCGAAGTGGATGATGATCGGATCCCACTCAAGAGCTTCATAGACGAAGTAGGAGCGGATACTGCGGACGTTGCCGATCCTCTCAAGATCCTGCCAATCCTGCATGATACCCATCTGGCGGCTCATATTGCCTTCTTCCATGATCTCATAGAAGACATCGACTCTGTCGAGACCGTATTGGGGCTGGGCCTGCTTATTAATGGGGAACATGAAAGCCAAAGGGCGCTGTTTGAGAAGTTCTTCATCCATGACCTTGCCGGTCAGAGGGCTTCTGGGAAGTTCGGGCTCGGGTTCGGGCTCCGGGATCGGCTCGGGTTCCGGTTTGGAAATGGCTTCAGTTGCCGCGTCGATGACAGTGGTGTCTGCAGATGCGGTTTCTTCTGCCGGTTTTTCTGTTTCAACTGTAGTTTCCTGTTGAGTCTGAGCGGAGGTGGAACCGCCGCAGCCTGTAAGAGCTGCGGACATTGCCAGTGCGGCGACCGTCAGAACACAAAGACTTCTTTTACGCATAAAGTCCTCCTGTTATTGTTCTTGTTATAGTAGTTTAATCAAAATATAAACATACGCATATTTTAACCTACAATAATTAAATTTGCAATAGTTTGTAACATTTATGTAACAAGAGCAGAGAAAGCACGTCAGTTTATAAATCAGGGGATATGGTATAATACAAGTATGTGATATTTTGACAGACCATCTGGAAGCGGAAGAGGTGACGCTATGAAGATAAGAAAGGTATCGGCACTGCTTGTATGCTTAATGCTGGCGCTCAGTGCATGCGCAGAACCGGGCGCATCCGCCGGACAGCAGAGCGGGAGCGGATCAACAGCGGCGGAAACGGAAACGGCCGCAGAGATCCCGGAACAGAATAAGAAGCCGGAGCTCGTGATCCTGGGCGGGGAGGAGACGGATTACAGCCGCGCCGCGCAGGCCAAAAAGAGCGAGCAGACAAATGTGAAAAGCGGAGCGCTTTACGCTTCGAAGGACAGGCCGAAAGCCCTGGACAAGGATTTTACGGTAATGGTCTATATCGTCGGCTCTAACCTTGAGAGCCGCTATGGGGCTGCCACAAACGACATGAAAGAGATGATCGGGGCTGATCTTGATTTTGACAGGAACAATCTTCTTGTCTATACGGGAGGCAGCAAGAGGTGGACCAGCGCAATATCGAATACATGCAACAGTGTCATTAACATGGAGAACGGCGAGGAATTAGAGGTAATGGCCCAGACTGCAGAGACAGCGGACATGGGCGCCGCGGGTACGCTGGCCGAATTTATTAATTACTGCACGGCTAATTACCCGGCCAGACATTACGGACTTGTGCTGTGGGATCACGGCGCTGGCCCTCTGTGGGGCTACGGCAGTGATGAACTGTTCGGAAATGACAGCCTCCTGCTGGAGGAACTTAAGGGCGCGATGGACCTGACTGAGTTTGCGGGAGATAAAAAACTGGACTTTGTGGGCTTTGATGCCTGCCTTATGGGATCTATCGAGAGTGCCAAGCTCTGGAAAAACTATGCGCAGTATATGGTCGGATCCGAGGAACTGGAGTCCGGCCGTGGATGGGATTACAGTTTCCTCAACACGCTCAATGAGACAGATGACGCCAGAACGGTCGTGAGCGCGATCGTCGAGGCTTATGGAAACTATTATGAGAAGAATAAGTCGGAGTTCTTCAATCCCGATGTGACGCTGGCTGCTATGGACCTGAGCAGGACTGATCAGCTCATTGAAAGCGCGAACACTCTTTTCGCAGCGATGAAAGCCGGGATAGAAAATGGGAATTATCCTGAGCTGAACCAGGCGAGAGCGAAGACGAAGGCTTTCGGACTTGGCGCGGCAAGCGGCAAAGAAGATGCTTACGATCTTCTGGACCTTCGGAATCTCGCTGAAAATGTCAGCGGACTGTACCCCGAGGAGAGCCGCGGGATCATGGAGGCGCTCGACGAAATGGTGGTTCGCAGCACATCTAATGTCAGCGGAGCGGGCGGCGTTTCCATCTATCTTCCCGGCGACAATCTGGAACTCTACGGTGTATCTGAAGAACTGTATTCGGAGGACACTTCGCTGTCCCCTGAATATTCGGCTTTTGTCGCGTCTTATATGGACAGCTGGATCGAGGGATCGAACACGGACTGGTCACTTCCTGAAATTCAGAGGGAAGGAGAGGAACTGACGCTGCAGCTCACCGAGGAGCAGGTGAGGAATGCTTCCCAGGCCTTTTACACTGTGCTGCAGAGGAACAGTTTCGGAGATTACGCGGTCACTACGGCCAATATTGCCGTGGAACCGGATGAGAACAATGTTTTGCATATACCCGCAGACCCGATGCTGCTCAATGTGGCTACGGATATGGAGGAGGCGCCGGCGCCTCTGACCTGCGTGCAGTCTCAGAACAACGGCGGAGAGTGCGTCTACAGAACAATCAATTGCTACCTTACATCCGGACATGAGTTCATGGACGTCGACTGGGACAAAGATGAAGAAGTCGCGATCACCGCCAAGAATATTACAGGTGAGACGGAGACTTCCGTCCTCGATATCACTTCCGCCTCCGGAAGCGCCTGGGCGGGAGGCAAGGCGTCCATCGACGTCTCCAACTACGAATCGCTCATCAACGCAGGAAGTATTTCCTACAATCCCCGGCGCGATGAAAACGGAAATATGAAGCCGTTCAGCGAATGGAAATCAACGGGATATGAGATGTACCCGCTGTGCCTGGATCACGGTTTCAGACTTGAGATGAAGCCGGCATCCGGATTTGACAAGGATTTTATCTGTCAGGTAACGGTGAAGGATATCAACGGCAAGGTCCATGGATCGGAATACATCGATCTGGAACTGGATCACGACAGGAAATATGAAGAGATTAGCACGGAAAACGGGATACTGTATGCCGATATTTCCGGCGATGAGGCGGTGATCACCGGCTACGAGGGAGAAGATACAGAACTCACAGTGCCTTCTGAAGTTTCAGGCAAAAAAGTGACGGAGATCGGGAACGAAGCTTTCACAAATCTGACTGAGTGCAGGAGTATCACACTGCCAGAGGGCCTTCGAACAATAGGTATATCGGCCTTCCGCGGCAGCGGGATCGAGACGATCGAGATCCCGGAGAGTGTGGAAGTGATCAAGAGAGGCGCTTTTTCAAGGACGAAGCTGACGTCTGTCACACTGCCGACGGGGCTTTTGTCCATCGGTTCCATCCCATTTGCGGACTGCGAATACCTTGAGGAGATCTCAATCAGCGGGAACAATGAAAACTATAAGACTGTTGATGGTGTCCTGTATACCAAAGAAGGTAAGACACTGATCCAGTATCCGGGCGCGCGGAGCGGTGAATACAAGGTTGAAAACGGAACGGAAACGATCGCATACGGGTCTTTCGCAGGCTCCCTTATTAACAGCGCAGTGCTTCCGGAATCGCTTAAGAGCATAGAGAATATGGCTTTCTTCGACTGCCAGGGCCTTTCCTCTTTCAACCTTCCGGGCAGCCTTGAGTCGGTCGGGGATTCCGCTTTCGGAGAGTACCTGATGTTCAAATTCGGAGATGAGGAGAATCCGCTCATCGAGTCGATGCATGTCGGACCGAATGTGCAGCATATCGGAAAAGAAGCCTTCAGCATGATGAACATCGCGGCCTTTGAGGTGGATGAGAGCAATCCCTATTTTGCCTCCTCGGGCGGATTTATAACGAGCAAGGCCAAGGATATGATCCTGGAGGTGCCGGGAGGCCTGGGCAAAATAGTGGTGATCCCCGACGGCATTACAACTTTGCAGGACTATCTGCTTAAAAACTGCGATAAAGCCGAAGACTTTGTGATCCCGGACAGCGTCTTCCGCTTTGGAAACTATGTCTTCCCGTATACACTCGGAGAAAAGGACGAGAGCGGAAGATATCAGTATATCTATAAAGCCAAGCTGCACTGCTCGAAGGGCTCTGCCGCGGAGTCTTATGCAAAACAGTTTGAGATCGCCTATGATGACGTGGTGGAACCGGAGAATCTGGTCTATGAGACTGTGACGGAAGAGATGGCAGGGGAGGAAGGCGCGGAGCCCGCAGCCCTGACATGGCGGGTCTTTAAAGATCACGCGGAACTAGCCGGCTGCAGCGGAAATGACAGAGGAACGCTTGTGATCCCGTCCGAGTTCAGAGAACTGCCGGTAACAGCGATCCGGAAGGACAGTTCCCAGTACTATACCAATTACTACTCCAAAATAGTTATACCGGACAGCGTGAGCGCGGTTGAGAGCGCATTCTTCTCAGATTTCTACATGCTCAAAGAAGTGGAGACCGGAGCAGGCAATAAGAACTACAAGTGTGTGGACGGCGTGCTGTTTGACGCTAAAGGTGAGACCCTTCTTGTCTATCCCAAACAGAAAGAAGATGCGGAATACACTGTTCCTGCCAAAACAGAGACGATCGGGGAAAGCGCGTTTTACCTCAACTCTTTCCTCACGAAAGTCACTCTGCCCAAATCCCTTAGGACGATTGAAAAGAGCGCGTTCGGTAGCTGTTCGTCCCTGTCAAATGTGGAATTTGCCAAGGGACTCAAAGAGATCGGAGACAGGGCCTTTAACGGATGCCCGCTTCAGGACGTAGCGATTCCTTCCTCTGTTACTTCGATCGGTGCCTCAGCCTTTACACCGGGTGAGGGATACGGACAGATCGAGCTTCCGGATAAACTGGAGAAAATGGGTTATGCCGCGTTCAGCGCCAAGTTTAATGAGCCTTTCACGCAGGATGTGATCCGCATTCCGGCAAACCTTGTCATCACGAACAAATTCCTTGACAATATTCTGTTTGAGAGATTTGAAGTGGATGAAAAGAGCGGGAGTTACATGGCGGTGGACGATCTTTTGATGAGCAAAGACGGGCGCACACTTGTGGCTGTTCCCACCCTTTTGGAGGGAGATCTGATCGTACCCGACGGGACCTTGTATATTGAGTATTCGGCCATTGCAGGATGTGACAAGGTGACGGACATTTATCTTCCGGACTCTGTTTTGAATATAGGCGACATCGGAACTAAGAATTACGAGACCGGAGAGTACAGATTTGTCATTCATTGTAATGCGGGAACCGAGGTCCAGAGGCGCCTTGACGCGAAGGGCATTCCGTGGGTGGAGAAGTGATGTCAGGCTGACTGTTTGATGCTGTATAGAGGGAATGCTTTATGCTGTATAGAACGTGTCACGACGGCACACTGAAGTGATAAAGTATTAAAAGATTATTAATTAGTGGATATTAGCGAAAGTTTCGTATATTATAGTATAAGTTTGAAGGCAGATTCCAATGAACGGACTTCTGACTTATAACGAAATGATGTTGATGAACAGAATCACGAAAAGGAAACTCAGGAGGATTTAAACTATGAGAAAATATTTTGCTGATTTAGTAAAAATCGGAATTGTGATCCCTGCGGTGATCGTTTCAATGGCAGCCTGCGGGGCAGCAACTGCCCAGGGCGCACCTGCTGATGACAAAGCTGAGACAACAGAGGCAACCGAGGCCACAGAGGCTGCTGAAGCCACAGATAAAACGGAATCAGGAGAGCCTGCGGCTGAGGTAACTGCGGAGCCTAAGGTCTATGAGAACAGAGGCTATAAACTGTCTGTTCCCGGCGAGCTGGCGGATAAGATCACAGTTGAAGCACCTGACCTCAACGACGACGGAGTTATCTTCAGTGCATACGAGACGAAATCCGTCGAGGCAGCTGAGGCCAAGGGGCAGGGTAATCTGGGTTATGGCTGGCTCTTTACCATTACCGAGAGAAATGAAGAGGAAGCACATAAGGTGATGGTCGACGCGTATGGCGGACAGCAGCCGATCGCGGTGACCGCGGACGGTGTCTACCTGATCTTTAACAATCCGACAGACGTCCGCTATGAGCGCGCAACTGTTGAGGATATGGAAAAGGATCAGGCAGAGTGGTCAGCAGCCTGCGAGTGGGCAGCATCAGTCGCCAAGAATTTTGCTAAGGAAAACGGCCTGACGGTGATCGGCTTCAATAATACACTTGCAGAATCAGCGCTTGCAAAGGCTGCATTCGACAAGGATGCCAATTATACCATCAGCACAACAGAGCATGGTCCCCTTGCACCCAACGGCGTCGATCCCCTTCCTTTTTATGAGAAGATGACTAAGGGAGCCCTGTACGAGAACGTCGATGTGGCAGAAAATGAAGTGCCCGACGGCGAGTATGTCGTCCTTGAATTCCCCGACGAACATGTGCGCTACGATTTCTTCTTTGCAGAGGGAAGCGAGAACCTCATCCGCACAGTGCAGACACCCGAAGATAGCGGGGAGTATACATTTTTCACAAAGGTGACATTCGAAGACGGCACATCCAAGGCCAGCGAGATCATGCACGAGTGGTACAATGCGATCGTTGAGGCGAACGGAATTCAGTAAGAATTAGCAAAAATTGAATAATCAGTGATTTGCCGGAGGCTGCCGCTGTATGCGGCGGCCTCTTTTTTGTATAATGAGAAAAAGATACCTCTGAGGTCGTTTCCCTGATCATAAGTCGTTTGGCATAGAAGGAGGAAGAAATGGGCAGTATATTCAATGTTGTCGCAGTGCAGAAAAAGGCATATGAAACACCGGAACAGAACATAGCTGCCGTACGGCAGATGCTGGACACCTATGATGGAAATCTCTGTACAAGTCCTCAGATTGATTTCCTGGTGCTGCCTGAGATATTCACTTGTCCCTATGACAACAAATGCTTTTATGAGTTTGCTGAGAGTGATGGAGGAATTGCTTACAGGTTTCTTTCGGAGCTGGCGCGTGACAGGCGGATGTATGTGGTCGGAGGCTCTGTTCCGGAGCTGGATGACGGAAAACTCTATAATACATCTTATGTGTTTGACAGAAGCGGAGCCCTGATCGGGAAGCACCGCAAAGTGCATCTGTTTGATATCGATATAGAGGGCGGGCAGTATTATAAGGAATCAGATGTGCTTTCTCCAGGGGAGAAAATGACGGTTTTCGATACGGAATACGGGAAGATGGGAGTGTGTATCTGTTTTGATATCCGGTTTCCGGATCTATTCACCTCGATGCGTGATGCAGGTGTGAAGATGGTCTTCGTACCTGCGGATTTCAATATGACCACCGGACCGGCACACTGGGAGATACTTTTCAGAAGCCGGGCTCTTGACCAGCAGATCTTTATGCTTGGATGTGCGGCTGCCAGAGACGAGAGTGCTTCCTATGTCGCTTACGGGCACAGTATTTTGACGGACCCGTGGGGGAGAATTGTGAAGGAACTGGGCGCAGAGGAGGGAATTCTTGCTGCACAGATCAATCTTGACACAGTGGAGAGTGTCAGGCAGCAGATACCGCTGCGGTAAGTGTATAGTTCGTATTCTTGGGAGTAAATGATCTCAATTCTTACCGGATGTCTTTCTTGGAGATGCAATCGAGCCCTTAGAGATGACTCTAAGGGCTCTAATACAGCAATCAACCTCCAAGGCTTACTAAACAAAAAGAAAAAAGAGAGCGCTGCCCCTGCTGATTAATCAGCAAGATGCGGCACCCTCTTAATTTGTGGACAAACTACTCTAAAGTAGACAAACTACCCCAAATGTCACAAACTACCTCAGAACTCACAAACTCTGTCTGAATTCATAAATAGCCCGGATCGCATCCTCATAGCGCTCTTCAGGCACACCGATCAGAAGGTTGAGTTTGCCGGCGCCCTGGTTGATGGTGCTGATCTCGATCCCCTCTGAAGTGAGCTTCTCCAGAACACGCACGTTTGCGTCGCTTGATTCTGTTGCTTTCTCGCCGGTCACTGCGATCAGCGACTGATTCTCGCGAAGGCCGATGAAATCGGGATGGAGAGTCTCGCGGATTTCCTCAAAGAGGTCTTCCTTGCAATCATCCAGAAGGTCTTTGCGGATAACGAGCGTGATCGAATCGATGCCGGTCAGGCAGTATTCGAAGGGCAGCGCCCGCTCTTTCAGAATATCGAGCATCAGCGCGCTGAATCCCGAGCCGTCACTGACCATGACCTTTTCAATCTGGATCACAGACATTCCCTTGCGGCCGGAGACGCCGGTCACGAGATTTTTGACAACGCCGGAAGGAAGGTGGCGCACGATCATGGTGCCTGCATCTTCAGGCCGGTCAGTGTTTCTGATGTTGATCGGGATCTCGAGTTCTGAGGCCGACAGGACAGCGTCTGAATGAAGCACAGAGGCGCCCATGTAAGAGAGCGTACGAAGTTCCCGATAACTCATGTAAGATACAGTCTCGGGATTTTTGACAATGCGGGGATCTGCTGCGTACAGCCCGGAGACATCAGTCCAGTTCTCGTAAAGATCAGCGCCGACCGCGCAGGCCGCAAGGCTTCCCGTAATATCTGAGCCGCCGCGCTCGAAGGTGTGGATCACACCGTTCATGTCAGAGCCGTAGAAGCCGGCGATCACAGCGCGGTTCAGAGGCAGGAGAGAAGCGCACATCGTGCGCGATGTCATCGGGCCGTTCAGGTGACCGTCTTCGTCAAAGCATACACACCATGCAGGATCTACGAATGTGAAGCCAAGGTATTTGGCCACTATTTTGGCGGTGAGGTATTCGCCGCGGCTGGCAGTGTAGTCCCGCATCGGTTCAGTCTTAAGTGACCGCTCGAGAATCTCGAACTCCTCGTCGAGGGGGAAACTGATTCCCAGACCATCTATGATCTCCCGAAACCGCATCTTTATCTGCCGAAGCTCTGCTTCAATGGGCTGTCCTGCCTTTGCTTTCTCATACAGGTCAAGAAGAAGATCCGTTACCTTTATGTCGTCGCTGAATCTCTTACCGGGCGCAGATACGACGATGAACCTCCTGGCCGGATCGCTCCGTACAATATCGCTGATCTTGCGGACCTGACCGGCGTCCGCGACTGAAGTGCCGCCGAACTTGGCGACAACAATGCGTTCCTTCATGATGATCCCTCTTATGTCAAAAGCCTTATTTATTCTCTGTGATATCCATTCCGAAATACTTGTTGGAGATCGCGGCCAGAGTGCCGTCTTCTCGAAGCTCCTTAAGGGCGTCGTTGATCGCGGCGCGCAGAGACTCGGAAGAATCTCCGTAGGGCATGATCATGCCGACCTGCTCGACTTCGGGGTCATAAGCAGCGATCTTGATATCAGCGTCAGGCTGCTCTTTCATGTAGTCGTTGATGGACACTTCAGCATTGAGAGTCGCATCGACACGGCCTGCCAGCAGTTCATCGATCGTTCCTGCAAGGGACTCCACGTCTTTGACGGTGGCACCGTATTTTTCGGCGGTCAGCTGGTAAGTGCTGTTGGCGGAGTTGCAGGTCGTCTTTCCTGCCAGGTCCTCCATCGACTTGATCTCCTCATTGTCGCCGCGCACGACCAGGACCGTTCTGTTGAATGCATAGAAATCGCTGTAATAGTATGCCTGCGCACGCTCGTCCGTATAGCCGACACCGTTGGCCATGACATCGTAGCGGCC
Source organism: Lachnospiraceae bacterium UBA6998 (assembly GCA_002448395.1). Taxonomy (GTDB): domain Bacteria; phylum Bacillota; class Clostridia; order Lachnospirales; family Lachnospiraceae; genus CAG-791. The sequence goes on from DJXS01000106.1 coordinate 12,175, forward strand.
TGCCTGCACGCCTGCGAGAAGTCCATCCCATTCGCCGGTAACATATTCCGGTGTGACGCCGAGCTTCTCAGCGACTGCGCCTGAGACTTCTACCTCGAATCCGACGAGATTGCCGCTCTCATCCTCATAGGTCCACGGAGCCCAGTTGCCTTCCATGGCGATCACGATCTTGCCTTCTTTCTGTATTTTGGCCAAAAGATCGCCGGTCTGGGTTTCTGCTCCTGCAGTGTTCTCCGCCGCAGGCTGTGCACTTTCCTCCTTAGCCGGAGTTCCGGAACCGGAGCCGCCGCATCCTGCCAGCACTGAAGCTGCAAGCGCGCCTGCGAGCAGCAGATTAAGCCATTTCTTTACACTTTTCTTCACGTGTGATCCTCCTTCTTTGTCGATACAGATAATTATCTCTTATGTAAACAATACTTGAGTTCTTTACTGTTGCAGAGCAGCTCAAGCGTCATGCTGCGTGCGGATGTTCTTTAAGAATTCCCTTGTACGCTGCTCCTTGGGATTTGCGAAGAATTCTTTTGAGGGTCCTTGTTCCACAATGCTGCCGTTTTCCATGAAGATGACACGGCTTGAGACATTCTCCGCGAAGCTGAGCTCGTGTGTGACCACGAGCATGGTCATTCCGTCCTCCGCAAGCTGCCGCATGACCGACAGCACCTCACCGATCAGTTCGGGATCGAGCGCCGACGTCGGCTCGTCAAAATAGATGATCTCCGGGTTTGTCGCCAGAGCTCTCGCGATCGCGACGCGCTGCTGCTGTCCGCCGGAGAGCTGGATGGGGTAGTAGTCCGCGCGGTCCGACAGGCCGACCTTGTCAAGCATTTCCATACCGATCCGGTGCGCCTTCTCTTTGTCCATCTTTCTGGCCGACGTGAGGCCGAGAGTCACATTGCCGAGCGCCGTCAGATTTGCAAAGAGGTTGTAATTCTGGAATACAAATGCCGTTTTTTTCCGGATCGCAGCGATATCCGATTTGCGCATATGGCCGAGATCGTATGTCTCGCCGTCGAATACCATTGTTCCGGAATCGGACTTCTCCAGAAAATTGATACAGCGCAGAAGAGTGGTCTTGCCGCTGCCGCTGGGACCGAGGATCGCGATCACGTCGCCCTTTTCCACCGTAAGATCAATACCTTTGAGCACTGTATTTGCTCCAAATGATTTCCTTAGTTCTCTGATCTCCATAGCTTCCCTCACTCCTGTGTGCGCACTTCGGTCTCCCTGCTGTTATAAGCGCTGAGTCTCTTTTCAAAATAGCGCTGTACAAAAGTCAGGATCGTAGAGAAGAAAAGATAGATCAGTGCCACTTCGCAGTAGAGCCATAGCGGCTCATAAGTGCGGCCTACTATTTTCTGCGCCGCCATGAACATGTCCGCGACTGTGATCTCCGCCACAAGGGACGTATCCTTGAGCATCGCGATCACTGAGTTGGAGAGGGGAGGAAACGCTGTGCGAAGCGCCTGCGGGATCACGACATGGCGCATGATCTGCAGATAATTCATCCCGACACAATAACCGGCTTCCATCTGCCCTTCCGGCACTGCCTCCAGCGCCGAGCGCATCGTCTCCGCGCAATAAGCTCCCTCGTTCAGTGAAAAGACGATCACTGCGCAAACAAAAGAGTTTAGAACGATTCCGATCTTGGGAAAACCGTAGTAAGCGAGGAACAGCTGCACCAGAAGAGGTGTGCCTCTGAAGACCCAGATATAGAGTCTTGAGAGCTGACGAAGTACCGGAACCTTGGCATATTGTACCATAGCCATGAACATAGCGATAATCATGGCAAACGAAAAGCCGAGCACGGTCAACGGAATTGTGACCTTGATGCTCGCCAGCATGATCTTGACGAAACCTTCGACAAGAATATTCCATATTCGTTCCGACATTAAACAAAAATCTCCTTCACATAGCAGAATATCAAATAATATCTGCCAGTTTTTTGTATCTTATCATAGCTGGCTAAAGGAAACAAGAGACGGTGCGATCGCGTGAAGCTGCGGTACAGTAGCTCAGGGATCCGAAATTCCCTGTAATTACTCTTCGGGATAAGGTAAAATATAGATCAGCGGAACATAATAGCAGGATATAAGAAGGTAATACACTATGCTGACAGATTATCACGTTCATACCGAATACAGCGATGATTCCGAGTATCCGATGGAGGAAGTTGTAAAAGACGCGATCACGCTTGGCCTTTCCGAGATCTGTTTCACGGATCATGTGGATTACGGGATCAAACGGGACTGGGATGATCCGAGAGGGGTGGAATACCGCCGCGGCGGCCCGGGAGAACCGGAGCAGATGCCCGTTGTGAATGTAAATTATCCCGAGTACGCGGCCGAGTTCGGCAGACTTAAGGAATTGTACAAGGATCAGATTACTCTCAAAATGGGGATGGAATTCGGCATGCAGACACATACGATCCCTCAGTATGAGAAACTGTTTTCTTCATATCCCTTTGACTTTATCATCCTGTCCGTACACCAGGTGGAGGACAAGGAGTTCTGGACACAGGATTTCCAGAGAGGACGGGCTCAGGAGGAGTATAACCTCCGCTATTATGAGGAAATACTGGAACTGGTGCGGCGCTATCACAATTACAGCGTTCTCGGTCACCTGGATCTGATTTCCAGGTATGACAAGGCAGGGTATTTCCCGTTCGAAAAGATCCGTTCCATTGTTACGGAAATTCTGAAAACGGTCATTGCCGACGGAAAAGGCATTGAGATCAATACTTCAAGCCACCGCTATGGCCTCAGTGACCTGACGCCGTCCAGGGATATCCTGCGGCTGTACCGCGATCTCGGAGGCGAAGTGATCACCATCGGGAGCGACAGCCACAAGAAAGCACATCTTGGCGCATTTGTGCGCGGGACAATGGACGAAATGAAGGCGCTCGGATTTAAAGCGTTCTATACTTTTGACAAAATGGCTCCTGTTCCGCATTACTTGTAAGCGTCACCGGATAAAAAAACACAATGTTTCACAAGGAGGAAAGACATGGCAACAGTAGATGAACTTGTAAAGCAGTATGAAACAGACGAAAAACTTCAGAAGGAAGTGGCCGATATCGTGGCGGACGGCAAGATCACGATCATGGAGTTCATGCATTTCGCAAGAAAGCACAATGTAAAAGTCTCACTGGAAGATCTTCCCAAGTACACTGAGCAGGCCAGAAAGCTTGGCTTTATTAAGTAATGGGGATTTGTGACGCTATGAGTAATACAGGAAAAGATATGGCATTCTATCCTGGTTTTGGCGCCTGGTGCGTGCGGGATTACGGATTTGACTATTCAGAGGTGAGAAAGCACAGCGGAATAGCTTTTACCCCTATGTGGAAGAAGGAATCCTGAAATGGCGCAGAAATCCTGCTTATGAAGGAGGCGAGCTCATCATCAAGGATGCACGGACCTGGGAAGATTTCTCCCTGGAAGCCGGAGTACCGGTCTACACGCAGTTTCAGAAAGACAAAGACAGGTTTTTGTTTGTTGCGGATCCGGCGCGCTGTCAGGAACTGTGGGAGGACTTTACACCGTGATATTGGGACATCATCAGGCAGTTTTTACAGGAGATTTAACAAATGGATGAGAAGAACTCGATCAAGACTTATAAAAGGATGCTCATTGTTGTTTCGATCATATTGGTCGGGGTACTTTGCACGCAGGTGATTTACCGGGTGAGGCAGCGTGGGCAGGCAGTAAATGCAGCATATACAGAACAGGAAGCTCTGCCGGCAGAAAGCCGGTGCAATCTGTCCCGCGAGGGGTACACTCTGGAGCAGGTGGTGATCATGAGCCGCCACAATATCCGCGCTCCGCTGAGTGGTAAGGACACTGTGCTGGGGAAGATCACATCGCATGATTGGTTCAAATGGTCCTCGGATCCGAGCGGCCTGTCCCTGAGGGGAGGTAATGCGGAGGTGTCCATGGGGCAGTACTTCCGCAAATGGCTTGAAAAAGAAGGTCTGTTTGAGAAAAACTACCAGCCCCGTGACGGGGAAGTGCGGGTTTACGCCAATTCCAAGCAGAGGACGATCGCTACAGCCAGATTCTTTACAGCGGGTCTTATTCCTGCCGCCGATGTGCCGGTCGAATATCACATGACATTTGATGAGATGGACCCGGTCTTTGATCCGAAACTTACTTTTTTGACAGATGAATATGAAAAGGATGTGATCGAGCAGGTAGAGGAGCTTTATCACGAGAGAGTTCTCGCGATGGAGGACAATTACGCGCTGCTCGAGGATGTGATCGACGCAAAGGACTCCGAGGCCTATAAGAGCGGAGAGTTCACGGGATTAAGGGTGGATGACTTCGGGTTGGAAATGGAGCTTGGCAAGGAGCCGAAGGTTACCGGATCGCTCGGAACGGCCACCTCAGTCTCCGATGCACTGTGTCTTCAGTATCTGGAGGAGCCGGATACTGTTAAAGCGGCATTCGGTCACAACCTTAGTTTTGAGCAGTGGCAGGTGATCAGTGAAGTTAAAGATCTCCGTAATGACGCATCATTCTGCGCTCCGATTGTTGCCCACAACATTGTACATCCACTGCTGCAGGTGATTCGCAGCGAGCTGACGAAGGACGGCAGGAAATTTACTTTCCTGTGCGGGCATGATTCAAATGTCGGCCCTATTTTGTCCTGCTTAAAAGCGAAGGAGTGCAAACTGGAGGGAACTATCGATACAACGACTCCCATCGGAGGCAAAATAGTGTTCTGCAGATGGCTCTCTCCTGACGGGCAGGACTATATGTCGGTCGATCTTGTTTACGCGTCCTCGGAGCAGCTGCGAAGAATGTCTGTGCTCGGACTTGACAATCCGCCGTACGCAGTGCCGCAGGTGCTCGAAGGACTTGAGCAGAATTCGGACGGCCTGTATAAGACGGAGGAAGTCCTCGAGCGATTCGATGAGGCGATCGCGGAGTATGACAGGATGCTGGAAAAATATGGCGTAAAGGACAACTCAGCTGTCACGGTTCCGGAGGAGCCCGCAGTGACCGAAGAGGAGGCGCTCGACGAGGCCGCATGAGTCTTCACAGAGGTATCTGATCTGTTGTATAATTTAAAACAGGCAGAATTAATAATCCCCAAGGTCGTATTCAGCTGTTTTGAGCTCATAGCATGAGGAGGAAAGTATGATCGAAGTATCGAATGTTAAAGAAATTGTGGCCAGTGACAAGATTGCTGATATGCTCAGGAAATACAAATTTGTTACAGGGGCGCTGTTTAATACTGACGCGTCTGATGATTATACTTTCCAGGATGCATACTGCGACCTTTACAGACTAAATGACGGCTACTCGGAAAAGTTCATGACACAGTTTTTCTATCTGCTGGAAGAGATGAAGCGCATGAGCAACATATCTTTCAGGGAGGCTTTTGAAAAGCTGATGGAGGTCGAAAACGGAAACGTCATGACAGCAGCGAGTATCCTGGTGCATACGATCAATCCCAGGTTTGCCATTTGGGACGAGAAACTCGCGAAGGAGTTTTTTAAAATTGAGATTCCGGAGAAAGGCGATTCGGTAGAGAGATTCTGCAAGCGGTATGAGGATTTCTCTGATATGTTCTATGCATATACGAATTCTCCGGATGGAGAAAAGATGGTCAAGGCATTTGATGAAAGATTCCCCAGCGCGGAGATCCCGGATGTGATCAAGGTTGGTTTTATAATCTGCCAGATGGAGGACCTCGGGAATTAAAATGGACGGTATCACAGGTTTTGTCGAAGCAATATACAACTGCTGTGAGGGCATGGGCGCTGCTGTTGAGGATGACCAGAGGCTTCCTTCAAAAGATGTGCTGGAAGATGTGTGCCAGACTCTTTTAAACATCAGCTGCATGCGCGAAGAGGGGAGGTTCCCTTCCTTTAGAGTGTGCTTTATCCGGCCGGATTCGGAACTGTTGAGCGCATACATTTATTCGCACACACTTTTGTTCAGTAAACCGATCGAATTCAATACCAGGGAAATGAACAAGCTCGCACCCGCGCTGAATCCGGATATGAGCTATCTGGTACTGGATATCAGCGAGAGGCCGTTTAAAGCGATCGGGATCATAGCTTCTTACACAACATGGCAAAAAATAATCACCCGCGAGCTTACTACGGGCAACAGGATGCCCCGGATCCCCAATATTCTTGTAGACGGACCGGGAGAACTGGAGGCCTGTTTTGGCGAGGGATCGCTTGTGAATTACCGCGCCGGGCATTGCGTTTTCTTCCGGACGGATACTTTCACGTCTACTCTGGTGTCACAGCAGCTCGAAAAGGGCGCGCATGTGAGCGATAAAGAGCGCCTTAGGCTGCTCTATCGTATCCTGTGGATGGTAAGTGATTACCGCCACGGGGGCGCTATTTTGATCGTGCCGGACGAGGAGTCGTGCAAGGAATTTGTGGATATCAAGTACCGGCTGCCTTCCGGGTATCTGTTCAGCGACAGTGAGCGGCTGGAAGAATTGTCGGGGAGTGCCCGGGAGAAAGAGATCGTGACTTACGCGGATATGATCGCGAAGCTGACGTCAGTGGACGGATCGGTGGTACTGACCAAGGATCTGCATCTGCTGGGGTTCGGAGCGGAGACGCTGGTGGACAAAATGGGCAGCAAGCACCCGGCGATGCGGTTTATGGAGTATGACAACACGGAGAACACGCGCAAACAGTTCAAGGATAACGGAATGAGGCACAGGGCCGGCTACCGGTTCTGCAGCGCGGTACCGGACAGTGTGGCTTTCATTATTTCTCAGGATGGAACGATCGAGGCGTGCACTCAGCATGACGGGAAAGTCGTCGTGTATGACAATGTGGCACTGCCGTTAGTGTGAGGAGATAGGAAATGGATATCAAAGAAGCGATCAGGGAGCGCCACAGTGTCAGGTATTACAAGGACGAGCCGATTTCCGATGAGCACAGGGCAGAGCTGGAAGCGCTCATCTCGCAGTGTAATGAGGAGAGCGGTCTCAGTATGCAGTTGGTTGTGGATGATCCGGAATGTTTCGACACACTGCTGGCGCATTACGGAATGTTCAAAAACGTGAAGAATTATATCGCTGTTGTCGGACCCAAATCTATGGCGGACCTCGATATCAGGGGCGGATACTATGGGCAGAAGGTTGTCCTTGCGGCCCAGATGATGGGACTGAATACCTGCTGGGTTGCAGGTACATACAAGCGCGGCAAATGTAAGGCGGATATCGCGGGCAACGAAAAGATCGTCTGTGTGATCGCGATCGGATACGGCGAGAACCAGGGCACGAAGCACAAATCCAAACCGCTGTCGAAAATCTGCGATATTCCGGAAGCAGATATGCCGGTCTGGTTTAAAAATGGCGTGAAGGCGGCTATGATGGCGCCGACCGCGATGAACCAGCAGAAATTCTTCATCACCCTGGACGGAAAAGAGCCGGTGATCACTGCAGGCAGAGGACCAATGACAGGGATCGATCTGGGAATCGTGAAGTATAACTTTGAGGCAGCTTCAGGACATAAGGTCTGAAGAAGAGACCGCTGTGAAAAAGAGACCTCCGGAGTGGGAAATTCAGCAAACCACTCCGGAGGTCTCTTTATAGGGAAAGGAGAACTCCTTGAAGCTTAACTCAGTTTCTCTCTCAGTTCCTCATTGGCCTTCTCGACGTTGAGCCTTGTCAGGATGAGAGTGATGAGGAGGTTGAAGATCATCGGCATCCAAAGATACATGATGTGCAGCATGTTCATTGTGGATGCGGATTGGACAGCAGCGCCGCCGACGTAACCGCTAAAGGCAAGGAGCCAACCTGCGAGGGCAGTGCCGATGCCGCCGCCCAGCTTGGTGCCGAGGGAGGTGCAGGAATACATGGTGCCGTCTACGCGCTTGCCGTGGGTCAGGTAGGTGTACTCGGAGCAGGTGGCGATCAGGGCGTTCATGTCACCCTGCAGAGGGCTCATACCGAGAGCAGCGATCGCAGTACAGACCAGCATGAGCGGCACAGAGCCCAGGTAACCTGCGATTACGACGCCGAGACGGCCAAGTGTGCCGATAGTGTAGCCCATAAGGTTGAGCTTGTACATGCCTCCGAACTTCAGGACCAAAGCCGGTGTGAACAAAAGACCGATGATCATCGGAATGTTGATGAACCAGGAGAAGACTCCCAGCAGGTTCGCGTTTTTGAGAACGTAGGTCATGTAGTAGATGCCCATGTTCAGTGTGGCGGAGTAGATCTGCATCAAAATATAGGAGGCGCAGATCATCAGATAGTATTTGTTCTTGATAAGAAGCTTGAAGGCGTCGATCAGGGTGTACTTTTCCTCTTCGCCAGGTTCGGGCTTTACTTCTTCTCCTTCCGCAAGCTCCTCAGGGGTCAGTTCTTTGACAGACATGACGGAGAGTGTGTTGGAGATCACGCCTACGATGGCATAGATGATCGCAACAGTACGCCATGCTGCCGCGCCGCCGCCAAAGTACGCCACGAGACCGACAGTGATGGTCTGGATCAGCATGCTGGTGCCAAAGGCGAACATGAAGCGGATGGAGCCCATCTGGACGCGCTCGTGGTTGTTCTTGGTGATCAGGGCCGTCAGCGCCGAGTAGGCAATGTTGTTGGCTGTGTAGAAGCCAGCGTTCAACAGGGTGTAGGCGATGAAGAACCAGGCGTACTGAGCTGTCGCGCTGATGTCAGCAGGGATACAGAAGATCGCGACAAGGCAGATCGCGCAGCCAAAATATCCATAGAGCATCCACGGTCTCGCTTTGCCCATTTTGGTATTGGTCTT
>DJXS01000107.1 GCA_002448395.1 Lachnospiraceae bacterium UBA6998
GTGTCGGGGCTGATCCTGCCGAGGCTGGGAATAGCGCTGGTGGAGATCCTGATTTTGGGGGCTATATCCTACAAGGTAAAGCAGGACGCCTGGTGGCTCAAATATGTGCTGCTGCTGGGGCTTATGACTGTCTATGCGCAGCTTGACTCATTGCTCACGCACAAGGTGGCGATCCTGATGGTGATTCCTGTGCTGTGCTCAAGCCGTTATTTTTCAAGGATACTGACCATCGCGATGGCGGGGCTGTCAACGGTGGTGTTTTTTGTGTCGGGCTTTCTGGGGGCATATTTTGGCTGGATCAATATGAATGATGTGAGGCTCCCGGTGGGCACTACTTTTACAGACAAGGGGATCTGGCTGGGGAGCGGTATTGAGGAGACGCTGGACCGCGCGCAGTACGCACGCGACACGCTGCTTTTCAGTTATGTGCCTAAGCTGTTGATGTTTTCCATTGCGGCGGTGGTCGCCGCGGAGATCGCGAGGCGCGGCCGTGAGATGGTTCATGAGCAGAAGCAGCTGAGTGAGAGCAGCGCGAGGCTGGAGACCGAGCTGAAGATGGCGGAGCAGATCCAGGAGGGAGTGCTTCCGAACATTTATCCGCCTTTTCCGGACCGGAGGGAGTTTGACATTTACGCGACCATGAACGCGGCGAGGGAGGTCGGAGGCGACTTCTATGACTTCTTCCTGGTGGATGATGACCACCTGGCGCTGGTCGTGGCTGACGTGAGCGGCAAAGGAGTGCCGGCCGCGCTCTTTATGATGGCATCGAAGATCATTCTGGCCAACAACGCGATGGTGGGAATGTCGCCGGCCAAAGTATTGGAGGCAACAAACTCGTCGGTCTGCTCCAACAACCCGCAGGAGATGTTTGTAACTGTATGGTTTGGAATACTGGAGATCAGCAGCGGTATTTTGACAGCGGCGAATGCGGGGCACGAGTACCCGGTGCTCAAACAGGGAGAGAGATTCGAACTGCTTAAGGACAAGCATGGGCTTGTGATCGGTGCTTTTGAAGGAATAAAGTATAAGGAATATCAGATCCAGCTGCACCCGGGCGACAAGTTGTTCCTATACTCGGACGGCGTGCCGGAGGCGACAGCCCCGGATCTGCAGCTGTTCGGAACGGAGCGGATGCTGGAGGCCCTGAATCAGGATCCGGAGGGTGCACCGCGAGCCATACTTTCCAATGTGCAGCATGCTGTGGACAAGTTTGTGGGAGTCGCGGAGCAGTTCGACGATCTGACGATGCTGTGTCTGTCGTATAAATGAGCAGGGTAGAAAAAGTCCATAAATTGATCGGTTTTTGTCCTTGTTTTTGGTATGGAAGGTTGTAGAATAATCGATCGAAGAAAAGATTGATTAATGAAGAAAAGCCAAAATATCGAAGAAAGAAGATGAAACTGATCAAATGACTGCACATGTTTTGCCGAGGCTCCATCAGCCGAGTCGTTTACGCAACCCGTTTGTTTCCGCACAGGAAGAGGTTCGGACTAAAGAGCCGCTTCTGTTTTCTGACTCAGCGCTTTATGCGCTGCTTGTTCCTATTATAATAGAGCAGTTCCTGAACGCTCTTATGGGAATGGCCGACACGATGATGATCTCCAATCTGGGGAGCGCCGCGATCTCGGCTGTCTCTCTCACGGATTCCATCAATATGTTGATGATCCAGGTTTTTGCGGCGCTTGCGGCGGGCGGCACGGTCATCTGCTCGCAGTATCTGGGACAGAAAAACCTTGAACAGTGTAACAAGGCTGCCAGGCAGCTGCTGCTCATTATTCTGGTGCTGTCAGGGAGTATCGCGGCGTTTTGCTTTGCTCTGAAGAGGCCGCTGCTCACATTGATCTTCGGACAGGTGTCCGAGGAGGTTATGGACGCGTCGCTGATCTATTTCCAGATCACGGTGTTGTCGTATCCCTTCTTTGCGCTGTTTCAGGGAGGCGCGGGGCTCTACAGAGCATGTGGAGACAGCAAGCTCCCGATGAGGATCAGCATCATCACGAATATGATGAACATTGTGGGCAACGCTATTTTGATCTTTGTAATTCCGATGGGAGTTGCGGGTGCGGCGCTTTCGACGCTGCTGTCACGTGTAGTCGGCTGTGTATGGATCCTCGGATATCTGCGCCGGAACAGGCAGGAGATCGTTGTCCGCAATTACATGTCGGTCCGCCCGGATGCGGGCATGATACGGAAGGTGCTGTGGCTGAGCATCCCCGCAGGCGTTGAGAACGGGATGTTCCAGTTCGGGAAACTCGCGATCCAGTCCAGCGTTTCGACGCTCGGAACGACGGCGATCGCGGCGCAGGCCATGACTGCGATCATGGAGAATGTGAACGGCATCGCGGGATGCGGCGTCGGAATCGGCATGATGACAGTCGTAGGGCAGTGCCTGGGCGCCGGTTATAAGGACCAGGCGGTGTACTATATTAAGAAGCTTACTGTCTGGGCCGAAGCAGTGGTCACCGCGTCGTGCCTCTCCGTGTATATTTTGGCAAGACCGGTCGTGTGGCTGGCGGGCATGGAGCCTGATGCGGCTGCGCTGTGCCTGAGGATGATCCTGCTCATCACAATTGTGAAGCCCCTTTTCTGGGCGATGAGCTTCATCCCGGCGTATGGCTTCAGGGCAGCAGGTGATGTCAAATTCACGATGATCGTCTCTTCGCTGACCATGTGGCTCTGCAGGGTCGCGGGCTCGATCTTCATGATCCGTGTGCTGCACCTGGGCATCCTTTCCGTCTGGATCGGCATGTTCATGGACTGGGGCGTTCGCGCGATCATCTACAGGATCCATTTTGTCCGCGGTAAGTGGCTGGAGAAATCTGTGATTGGGTGAGAGTAATAATA
>DJXS01000098.1 GCA_002448395.1 Lachnospiraceae bacterium UBA6998
TCTGCTTTGTCTCCCCGGTCTTTCCCGGCATCACGGACTTTGAGGCGATCTTCGAGCGCGTCAAGGATCAGTGTGATCTGTTCTGGCTGGAAAATCTGAATCTGCGCGGCGGCTTCAAAAAGACGATCATGGACTATATCGCGGAGAAGCGGCCGGAACTGGTCGGCCTGTACGATGCGATCTACAACAAGAAAGACCGGAGCTACTTTGAAGGACTCGAGGCCAGAGCTGAAGCCATGGCAAAACGGTATGACTGTCCCTTTGTGGACAACGAGATGCCTTACGGCAGAGTGCCACAGGGGCATCCTGTGATCGTGGACTATTTCTATCACGAGGAGATCCGCGGCTCGGAGAACACGGGAACACGCAGAAAATGATCTGCTCCGAAAAAGCAATCACGTGATAATAGACGGCTGTATATCTCGGCAAAAAACGAGACGCACGGCCCGACAAATAGTTTACATAATATCAGACACCTTCTGGTAGTAAAACCCTCGTCTGGACACCGTTTGGTGCAACACAGACAGAAATCGTCTTGAAATAGTTCGTTTCAAGACGATTTCTGCTATATATGAGAAAGCTTAGCCTCCAAAAGTGACGTGTATAGGGCGTTTGAACAAAGTGTTGTTTGAACGCAAATAGAAACACACAAAAATGAGCCCGTGACAAATCGTCACGGGCTCAAGATATTCAATCAGCAGTAAACCAACTCGCTCAAAACGATTTCCTCCGCTCGTGCCCGGATGTTGTTCATTCGGTGCACCCATTCCATTTGATCGGAGGCCTTAAGCGCTTCGGTCACGCCCTCACGCCTAGCCAGTTGATTCATAATAAGTTCAATGCGTTCATTGCAACTGTGGTCGATCTTGGCCAGGTGTTCGTCCAGCTTGCCGGTCAGCAGCAGGCTGGAATACCATCCGCGCCTGTGCTCTTTCAGATATCTCTTTCGCAGCAGCCCGTACTTGCCGATGGGCGGATTTTCGGCTTCGAAGCGGAGATCGGGGAACAGATAGTCGCCGTTTCGGGTATATGTCAGATCCATAATCAGTACTCCTTTTCAAGTCAAATGGTTGATTCTGTTCTTGGTGGTGGAGGGGAAAACAAGCCGAAAAATGAATATATGCAAATGCAAATCAGGACACTCGGCGAACCGCCTTCAGAGTGCGTTTTGACCCCTTAATTGACCCCCAACTTATTGAACCTAAAAAAATGCAGTGGTCAGACCGGTTTGGAAAAGTTCTTAAAAATGGCAAATTTGACGTAAAATGACGTTTAAAAGTATCAAAAAATACCAAAATTCTGTTCGAAGCCTTCTTCCCTTGCCAGAAATCGTCTTGAAATATGCTGTTTCAAGACGATTTTTGCATTTGTGTGGAAAACTTAGCTGTGCCTGGTAATGGAATATACCCTGTTACGTCCTCTTGAAGCGCAGGACGTAACAGGGTATAATCATGCCAGAATTTGAAGCGGAGACCGGGATAAATTACTATGATACTTCTGATTATAGCCGCGCTCATTGCCGCGGCGGTCGTTCTGTGCGGCTATACGACCGTCCGGCTGCCCGTCAGGCGCGAGGAGGGAAAACAGCATATCGCCTGTGTCGGCGACAGCGTGACCTACGGCTGCACGCTGACCCTGTTTTTCCTGCGCCGATACCCGGCCGTGCTGCAGAAATTGATCGGTTCCGGTGCGCAGGTGGCGGCTTTCGCGGTCAATGACCGGACGCTGCAGGATACCGGCAACAAGCCGTTTCGGAAGGAGCGCGCTTTTCGGCAGAGCAGGGAGTTTGGGCCGGATACGGTCGTCATTCTGCTGGGTACAAACGATTCCAAAGACATCAACTGGATCTCGGCATCGGCTTTCCGGCAGCAGTATGCGGAGCTGATCGCGGCGTACCGCGCGCTTTTTCCCGCCCCGCGTGTCGTGATCTGCACGCCGCCCTGCGCCTTCAAGCCGTTCAACCGTTTCTTCTCTATCACGAACGACGCGAAGCTCGACCGCGTCCCGGAGATCGCGGCGGAGATCAAAGCGATCGCGGCGGTGAACGGCACGGAGCTCGTGGATCTGTATGCGCTCACGCAGGGGAAGCGGGAGCTGTTCGGGCCCGACGGGCTGCATCCGAATGCTGCAGGGGCAAAAGTGATCGCCGAAGCGGTGTTTCGGACGCTGAGCAATCATCCCGATAAAGAATCAGACAAACAAGAAATGAAGTAAGCACTATGGGGGAGAAGCACCTTATGCACTACGGCAAAGTTTCCAAGGCGGTTTTCATCGACCGGCCGAACCGCTTCATAGCCCATGTCGAGATAGACGGACGTGAAAGCACGGTGCATGTAAAAAACACCGGACGTTGCCGGGAACTGCTGATCCCCGGCGCGGAAGTGTGGCTGGCCGGATCGAACAATCCCGCCAGAAGGACGGCGTATGACCTGATCGCGGTGAGAAAGTCCAACGGTCTGCTCGTCAATATAGACAGTCAGGCCCCGAATGCCGTGGCGCGGGAATGGCTGGATGCGCAGGGCTTTGACCTGATACGGCCGGAATTCCAATACGGCCGGTCCCGTCTGGACTTCATGATGGAGAGGGGAGACGAACGCTTCCTGATGGAAGTCAAGGGATGCACCCTTGAGCGGGACGGGATCGGTTACTTCCCGGACGCGCCGACCCAGCGGGGCGCAAAGCACTTGCGGGAGCTGGCTAAAGCGGAGGGATATCATGCGGTTTTGCTGTTTGTGATCCAGATGGACGGCATCACGGAGGTACGGGGGAACCGGGATACAGACCCTGCCTTCTGTCAGGCGCTGGAAGAGGCAAAGGAAGCCGGTGTGAAGGTGATCTTTCTGCCCTGCCATGTGGAACCGGATGGGCTGTCCTTCGCGGCAAATGAGAAAACGCCGCGGCTTTGAGGGAAGATGGAATCGTGAACTGCCACCGGAAGGGAGACGGACAGCAAATGAGCGAAAGGAAATACGAATACGACGCCGTGCTGCATGAAGAGCCGGACGGCGGAGCCTGGGTGGTCTTCCCCTGGGATATCCGCGAGGAGTTCGGCAAAGGTCGCGTAAAGGTTCACGCAAGCTTTAACGGTGTTCCCTATGACGGGAGCGTCGTCAATATGGGACTGAAGAACGAGGACGGAAGCGTCTGCTACGTACTCGGCGTGCGGAAGGCGATCCGGCAGCAGCTCGGCAAGGCAGACGGCGACACGATCCGCGTTACGGTCGAGATCCGGGAGGACTGAGACATATGCAGGAGCTTGACATGGATACCCTGCTGTTTTTTGACGCTCACCGCGCAGCGCTCCCGCTGTTCACCGCGCTCGGAAAAACAATCTTTGAGCGATTGCCTCCGATGTAAAAGAATACTACACAGCGCAGGAAGCAGAGCGTCATGATGAGTCTGTCTATCTGACCTGGAATGGGAACGCTGAACCGCAGCTTGCTTCGGGCGAAGGCCTTTTTGTCTGGAAGCCTGACTTTTAGGCAAAAACAGGTAGACAATTCCGGATTATGAGGCCATTGAAATGATAGAATCCGAACTTTACAAAGAGCTTGGAGAACTGACCAAGAACAAGGACAGATGGGAAGAGAGCATTCTCTATATTTCGTCTCTCCTCAGCCACGACTCCGTGAGAATACAGGCGAAGGCGCTCTGGCTGCTGGGTGAAATGGGCCTCGTCTTCCCGCGGTCCGTACAGGACGCGGTTCCGGCCATAGCTTCCTTCCTTGACAGCTCTGAGCCGCTTTTGCGGGAGCGGGCGATAAACGCTCTCGGCAGGATCGGACGAGGCAGCTGTCAAGTGATCGAGCCGTATTGGACGGGGCTGCTCCGCTTCGCTTCCGACGAGGAGCCGAAAGTCCGACTGGCGTTTATCTGGGCGTCAGAAAACATCGCTGTGAACACGCCTGATATTTTTGAGGATCTTATGCCGGTTTTCGCCAAACTCCTGTACGATGCAGATGACAAGGTACGGATGGAAGCGCCGGAGATCTTCCGCGTGCTCGGCAAACGCAGGCCGGAGTTCGTCAGGCACTATCTGGAGCGGCTGCAAAGCATTGCGGAAACAGACTCGAACCGCGTCGTTCGGATCCACTGTCTCGGCGCGATCAAGGCGACAGGATTGAAATAGACAACGCGGGATTGGGGGAGCTATAAGCAAATGAGACTACTGTTTGAAATGGACAAAAAGGATTATGGTGGATGTGCGCATTCTTTTACGCGGGACTCTGCCAGAAGTATCATTATCAGGAACGGTAAGATCGCCATGATCCACAGCCAGAAGTATGACTACTATAAATTCCCGGGCGGGGGGATCGAACCCGGCGAGCGCGCCGTCGATGCGCTGATTAGGGAGACTGCCGAGGAAGCCGGCCTGACCGTGATTCCGGGTTCTATACGGGAATACGGGTATGTCCACCGGATTCAGAAGAGCACGGTGGAGGAGGACGAGTTTTTTATACAGGACAACTATTATTACCTTTGTGACGTAGAAGAGGGCGTCAGACCGCAGAAACTGGATGACTACGAATCAGACGAGCATTTTACCCTGGAATATGTAACGCCTGAAAACGCCATCCTCAACAACCGGACTAAAGATCACGGGCCAAAGGATCCGGTAATGCTTGAACGGGAGGCGCGAGTCCTTGAAATGCTGCTTTCTGACGGGCTGATAGAGTGACAAATTACGATTTGCCGAGCAGAACCGACCATACCATCCTTTTGCGAAATACGCAAAGAGGAAAAGAGGGAGCAGGCTATGATCTTTTATTTCACCGGAACAGGCAATTCCCTGTACGCAGCGCAAAAGCTGCCCGGTCTCGGCGATCCACTACGGGAAAAGGACAGCCTCCCGCGGGCGGTACGTCAATCCGGTGTTGAAGTGAAGTCGGGGAAGCCGGGTCCGGCAGAGACGCATACGAATAGAAAATGCTAACCTCGTGACAACCAAACGGCCCTTACGGTGTTGGTCGTCACGAGGTTATCAGACTTGAACGCATGATCCGCGGCCTTGACAAGACAGCGTTTGAGCGGATATAGTACATTTGCTGATTCAAACAGAAGGAGGTTACCCACCATGGAGAAGTTTATCCCGTATGAGAAGCTCTCGAAAAAGAAAAAGCGGGCGCTGGACGCAGGCAGGCGAACGGTCTGGACCATCAGCCCGGTGACTCGCAAAAGCGAAACCCCGAAAGCCTATAACAGAAAGAAAGCACAGAAGTGGACGAATGATTCCTCTTTCTGTGCTTCCTTTTTTGTTTCCATAGCGCGGAGAAAGGATTTATGAAGCATTCCGCTTCGGCTGCTGCTGGACAATCTCCCGGCAAACTGGTACTATAATACCGACCTGCAATATTTGGCATTTGATCGTTTTTCCCGCCGCTCACGCGGCAGCCGAAAAACAGGACGAATGAAACGGTAAGAGGGTTGCGTATGGTTATCAAAGAGATCGAAGTCAAGGACATCCTGACAAAGACGAATCTGCCGGTGTCGGATTACGCCGTCAATCCCTACGTGGGCTGCACCCACGCCTGCAAATACTGCTATGCCTCCTTCATGAAGCGCTTTACCAACCACCCGGAGCCCTGGGGCGAGTTCGTAGACGTCAAGACCTGGCCGGAGATCCGCAAGAGCGGGAAGTACGCCGGAAAGGAAGCCTTCTTCTGCTCGGTCACCGACCCGTATCAGCCGCTGGAGGCCAAGTACGGACGCACCCGCGCCCTGCTGGAGCAGCTGCTGGACACCGGGATCAGCATCAGCATCTCCACGAAATCCGACCTGATCCTGCGGGATCTCGATCTGATCCGGCAGTTTCCCAGTGCCCATGTGTCCTGGTCGATCAATACCCTGGACGAGGACTTCCGGAAAGAGATGGACCGGGCTGTGAGTATTGAGCGCAGACTGGAGGCTATGCGTCAGTTTTACGAGGCCGGGATCCAGTCCACCTGCTTCATCTCGCCGATCTTTCCCGGCATCACGGACCCGATCGAGATCATCGAGCGGGTCAAAAGCCAGTGCAACCTCGTATGGCTGGAGAATCTGAACCTGCGCGGGGATTACAAAAAGCGCATCCTCGACTGGATCCATGAGCACCACCCGGAGCTGGACGAGCTGTACCGGGAGATCTATACGAAAAAAAGCCGCGCCTTTTGGACCGAGCTGGATCAGAAGATCCGGGCATACACGGCAAAGGAAGGCATGCTCTATATCCGCGATGACGACCGGCACCGTGCGCCCTTCGGCGAGCCGCCCGTGGTGTGCAATTACTTCTATCATGAGGAGATCACGAAGTCCGCGAAGAAGGGGAAGACATGAATTATCTTGAAGAATACTACAACAAATATGATGAAGAAGGGCGCCTTCTTTCTCGTCATGGGCAGGTGGAATACCTGACCACCATGAAATACATAGAAGAATGTCTGGAAGGCATTTCAGATCCAAGCATCCTTGAAGTTGGCGCAGGCACAGGACGTTACAGTGTGACATTGGCAAAGCAGGGGTGGCAAGTAACTGCTGTTGAGCTGATTGAACACAATCTGGAAATACTGAAATCCAAATTAGAGGGTACAGAACCCATCACGGCAATCCAGGGGAATGCACTGGATCTCTCCCAGCTTACTGATAATTCTTTCGATTTGACGATGCTGCTCGGTCCTATGTATCACCTTTACACGAAAGAAGAAAAGCTGAAAGCACTTTCTGAAGCGGTGCGCGTGACAAAACATGGCGGTCATATTCTCGTGGCTTATTGTATGAATGAACCGACCGTCATCCAGTATGTGTTTGGATTAAACAACCTGCAAAAAGTGATGGAGCTCAACATGCTGACCTCCGACTGGCATTGTATCAGTGAGCCGAAGGATCTTTTTGAGATGGTGCGCACAGAAGAGATTGCGGACTTGGATTCGACGGTTCCTGTCAAAAGAATCAAACTGGTCGCCACAGATGGTGCAACGAATTACATGCGAGAATCCATAGACGCTATGGATGATGAGACTTTCGCCAAATGGATGGATTATCACTTCACGATCTGTGATCGGCAGGACCTGATCGGCGCGTCCCATCATACGCTGGATATACTCCGAAAAGAGTGACAGGCGGGCTTCTTGAGAAACTTTGCCGTATGGCGAGGGGATACGGATATGGATCTAAAAATTTTCGATGACAAATGCGTAAAGATCCTTACTGCCTCGGGAGAGGACTATGAGGGGATCGTATCGTATTGCGGTCGGGAATATGTTTTTCATGAATACGGCCGCGATCAGGAGGCCTTGTATCTTACCCCGATGCTGTTTTATAAAGATGACATCGTGAGTGTCATCAGCCTGGAAGATGTGGACGGACCGTTCGGGCATTATTCTGAAAAGTATGGGCTTTTGGAAAGAAAGTGTTTGGAGTGGGGGAGCGATCTGATAGAAGAGGTCCTTGCGTCAGAAGACGATACTCAAATACGCAGAATGCTGGCCTGTATGAAGGATCATCTTCGCTACCTTGCAGATAGAGCAGTTCCCGGTATGGCGCCGTGGCGCAGCGGAAACAGCGTGTCGGAATCGGAAGTGGACGAGGATGAGCCTGGGCCTGTCTACATGGGAGAACTGGAGAATATGCTGGGCACTCTTGTAAAATACAGCAGGAATGAAGAAGTCGTTCGTGAGGCGAAAGATCTTCTGGAGCGGCTCTCCAGACAGAACTTCTGCAACACGGCCGAGGACGCCTACACGGGCTGAGGACAAGCGGGATCTGGCGTATTCAAGCAAAAAGCAACTTCAAGTTGCGGAAAAGCAAACTGAGGTTGGTGGAAACTGTCGGGTTCATGCTGTATGCTCCCTTTGCAAGGAGGTTGATACGATGAGTTTTGGAGAAAACCTGCAGCTGATTCGCAAGAAGAATCAGCTCTCACAGGAAGGACTGGCGGAAATGCTGGGAGTCAGCAGACAGGCCGTGTCAAAGTGGGAGCTTGGAGAGGGCTACCCCGAAGTAGACAAGCTTTTGCTCCTGTCAAAAAAGCTGAATGTTTCCCTGGACAGCTTGCTGGGAGGAGAAAACACAGCGGCAGTTTCCGGGGAAGGGAAAGCTTCCGCTGCAATCAGAATCATTTCACCGCACGAAGGCGTCATCATCAATGCGTCAAAAGTAACGCGTTCTCAGCAGTTTATGGGCGGCAAAAACAGCCCCAAATTCGCATTGTATGCATCCGACGGGAACGACCTGGCCTTGTGGGGAGCGCAGAACACGTTCCTTGCCTGGTACAGAAACCTTGAAGACATAACAAGGGAGATTGCCGAAATACAATCGGCGCTGGACGCAGGCGCAGCTTCCTATACGCTGCAATACAGCGTGAAGTGCAAACAGAACCTGTTCAGGACGATAGAAGACTGAATAAATCTTTGCGGCAACACCAAAAGCGCCGGGGCGTCCCGGCGCTTTTGCTATAATCCGCCGCCTGGCGTCTGGACACCGGGGCGCTTTGCGGGTATAATGAAGCATCAAAGCATCAAGGAGTCCAAGTGAGGAGGACACCATGAAAGCCATCATACTCAACGCAAGCCCCCGCAAGAACTGGAACACGGCGCAGCTCCTGAAAGCGGCCCGGCAGGGCGCGGAGGAGGCCGGAGCCGAGACCGAATACATCGACCTCTATGACCTAAACTTCACCGGCTGCCGCAGCTGCCTTCTCTGCAAGCGCAAGGACGGCGAGCGCTGCAGGTGCTTCTGGAAGGACGACCTCAGCCCCCTGCTGGACCGCGTCTTTGCCGCCGACGTGCTGCTGATCGGCTCGCCCATTTATCTCGGCGACACCACAAGCCAGTTCCACGCTTTCGTGGAGCGGCTGCACTTCTGCACGCTGTCCTATGACGATTACAGCAACTACTTTACCGGCAAGGTCAATGTGGGCGTGATCTTCACCATGAACGCGCCGCAGGCTTTCTATCAGCTGCAATACAAACGGAAGCTGACCGAACAGGCGAGTGCTTTCCGCAGCCTCAATGGCAAGGTGGAGACGCTCTGCAGCTTCGACACGTTGCAGGTCAAGGATTACAGCAAGTTCAACATGACGAGCTTCAACGCCGAGCACAAGAAGGCCCATCACGAAAAGCAGTTCCCGCTGGATCTGGAAAAAGCCCGTCAGATGGGAAAAGAGCTGGTACAGCTGGCATAACGCCAAAACAGAAAACAGCCCCCGGAAACCTTGGACGGTTTCCGGGGGCTGTTTCATAGAAGCTGTGATCAATTGCAAATCAGGACACTCGGCGAAGCACTTTCAGAGTGCGTTTTGCCCCCTGCTTTGACCCCCAACTGATTGAACCTGAAAAAATGCTGCGGTCAGACCGGTTTGGAAAAGTTCTAAAAAAAATTAAATGGACGCAAAACGACGTTTAAAAGTATCAAAAAAATACCAAAATTCTGTTCGGAGCTTTCTTCCCTCCTCTTCGACAACAATCGCCTTGAAGGAAACACTTCAAGGCGCTTTTTGCTGGTTCCGGCAAAGCTTGACTATAAGAACCAGCATTCACAGAGCGCAGCCCCTGATTTGCTGAAAATCGTTTTGATTATCTTCGAAACAGCGCAAGGGATCATCGGCGGGCGCTCAAAAGTGATCATCCGTTTTTTCCCGGCGTGCCGATCCACCGGCTTCGGGATCTCTTATTGAAGCGCAGACTGTAACAGAGTATAATCATGACAGAACAAGA
>DJXS01000045.1 GCA_002448395.1 Lachnospiraceae bacterium UBA6998
CTCCTCCCCCTGCGGCTTTTCTCACAGCGGATAAAAGAACCGGGTCGCTCAGCTCCACTTCATCCGTAACCTGGATGACTTCCGTGACGCTCTCTCTGACTCCGGTAAAGAATAACACCGACAGGACCACAGCCAGCGCGCAGAGAACCAGTGACAATTTCGGAAGAATACTATCCCTCCTGATCTTTACAGGCTCTCCCAGAAGTTCCTGTGAAAAACCCTCAGCGTGGAAAATGGCGTCTTCGAGTTCCTCCCTGCTTCTGATCCTGTAAAGGGGGATATGAGGGACTGACTCCCGCAGCCCCATCGCCAGTACCCGGTCCCTGCCGTCAGGATCAAGACAGATGATCGGGCCGCCAAATTTCTGGTTTACAAGGACACTGCTCTTCGTATTCTGGTCCCTGCAGGCTTCGTCCGACAGATACACAAGTGTCAGCGCTGCGCCTCTGTACCGCGCCTGCCGCCTTAAGACCTCCTCCGGTCCGTCCGCTATGCCGCAGCTGTACCATACTCTGCATCCGCGCTCGTAAAGAAGGCGCAGGTACTCCCGCACCTTCCTCGAATCCGCCTCTGCAAAGGCAAAATACAGATAGGGGCTGTCTCCCTCATAGGGAGGAAAATCTCTGAAGCTGTCTCTCATGTCTGAATTCCTGTATTAAGTGAACTGCGTCCATTTTTATAATATCATATCGCACACAGAATAGTCTGTTTAACGTTTGTGCTTCGTCCATTCAGCCCCGCTTATAAAACGCACTTTTCCGCGGCGCAAAACTCCTGTAAAATATAGACTGATTGATTCATATAAACACCAGTGACAGGGGAAAAATCGTGTCAAAGTTCAGGAATTACTGGCTCGGCCTGCCGATCGGCTCAAAGATGAAAGCATTTATACTGCCGCTTCTTCTTGTCGTCCTGATCGCTGCCGGCTTCAATATATATACAATTCAGTTTTCAGTCGTGGACATCAGCAATATCCTCGAAGAGATCTCCCGATGTGAAAATGCCCAGGATGCCATGACAAACGAAGAAGCCGCCTTTCACGTCTTTGTGCGGGACCCCTCCGTGGAGAGCCTGAGCGACCTGAATAAGGCCGCTGTCCACAGTCACAGTGCCCTTTCTCTGCTTCCTTACGATTACGAGGAGATCGGCGCGGAACGCTTTGCCTGGACATGGCGCGTCAAAAACGCTTATCAGAACTATTCTTCTCAAAGAGACCTTATCTGCGCGAGTCTCTCCGGGTCCGACTCTTCCGTGCCGGATTCAGAGCAGGAGTGGGTCGATCAGCTTTATCAGGTATATGATATGCAAAGTTACCTGAGCAGCTACCTGCAGAGCCTCTCACAGCTGACTGTAGGCTACGCCAGCGACGTCTATGACCTGAAATATCCTATGATCCAGTCCATCCCCTATTTTCAGGCTATCTTTTTTCTTTTACTGATCCTCGTATCACTCAGCTTTGTAGGCTATCTGACCCGGACGATCCTCACACCGATCGAGAAGCTGGCTTCCGCGTCCCGCAGCATCTCTCAGGGCCAGCTGGAAGAGACGGATATCCAGGTGAGCAACCGGGACGAGTTGGGGGAACTGGTCGACTCCTTCAACCGTATGAAACATGCAACCAAAAAGAACATTCAGACTCTGGAGGAGAATCAGCGGCTCGCTGAACAGCTGCACAAAGAGGAGATGGAGCGCGCGGAGATGGAGAAGCGTCTTGAGACTACCCGCATGGATCTTTTGCAGAGCCAGATCAAGCCTCATTTTCTCTTCAATACCCTCAACACCATTTCCGGGATGGCGGAACTGGAGGACGCAGAGAAGACGGACAGCATGATCCGCTCCCTTTCCCGTCTCTTCCGCTACAATCTGCATACAACCGATCAATTCGTCTCTTTTTCACAGGAACTGGACGTTGTCAGAGATTATCTTTATCTGCAGAAGATGCGGTTCGGCGACAGGGTACAATATGAACTGCCCGATCCTTCAAGTCCCGAAGCCGCCGCTTTCGGAAACGTCATGGTTCCGGTTTTCCTGCTACAGCCGTTGGTGGAAAACGCTGTCATTCACGGCATTGCCAAAAAAGAGCAGGGCGGAAAGATCACGATCAGCACCGGGCAAACGGACGACGCCCTGAAGATCTGTGTGGCAGATACCGGTGCCGGTATGAATCCCGACACGCTGCAAGGTCTTATGAAGACGCTCAGGGGAGAACCCTCCGACGTCCGCGTCGGCATAGGCATCGGCAACCTTTACAAACGCCTTGAGACGCTTTACGGCCCGGGTTCCATGCAGATCAGCAGCACTGCCGGTAAAGGGACACAGGTTGATATAACTATTCCGCTCGGAATGTAGAGACAGGAGATCACAATGTTTAAAATATTGATCGCGGACGACGAAGTAATTGAACGAACTGTTCTGGAAAAAAGACTTAAGAAGTATTACAGCGATACCTGCACGATCCTGGTCGCTCAGAACGGACGTCA
Source organism: Lachnospiraceae bacterium UBA6998 (assembly GCA_002448395.1). Lineage (GTDB taxonomy): Bacteria > Bacillota > Clostridia > Lachnospirales > Lachnospiraceae > CAG-791. Next base: position 2,481 of record DJXS01000045.1, read on the forward strand.
GGCGCTGGAGATCTACGGCCGTGAACACCCGCAGATCATGATCCTGGATATTGAGATGCCCGGTACTAACGGGCTGGAAACGGCCAAAGAGATCCGCAGGAGCAGCCGGTCCTGCAGCATCATCTTCCTAACCGCTTTTGACGAGTTTTCCTATGCCAAGGCGGCCATCTCGGTGCACGCCCTCGACTACCTGCTCAAGCCCTGCGATGAACGGGAACTGATCAATGCTGTGGACGAAGCCATCAGGCTCAGCCAGATAACCGGACCGGAGTCTTCCGGGGAGGAATCCGCCGCGCAGCATGTACCGTCCGCGGGCAAAGTTTCCGAAGAGCAGCCGGCCGACGAGTCCCGTCACGAAGAGACCATCGCCTATATCGCACAGCACTATATGGAGGATATAGCCGTAAAGGACATCGCGGGGTATCTGGGTTATTCGGAGGCCTATTTCTGTAAACTGTTCAAACAATCCTTCGGCCACAGTTTTGTCAGCTATCTGACCGATTACCGCATGAAGAAGGCGGAGGAACTGATGCGCACAAGCCGCCTGAGCATTAAAGAGATTGGAAAAACAGTCGGCTATCCCGATCCCAACTATTTCACCAAAGTTTTCCGCCGTGTGCGCGGCGTCAGTCCTTCCGAGTTCCGTGAAACCGGTGTTGTCGGAAAACAGCAGTGAGGTCTGTCATCATGAAAAAATCATTCTCCTCATTGTTCCGTGAAGTCTTCTTAGTTCTGGGTATCGCTCTTTTGACAGGCTGCGCACAGAACACCTCAGAAGTCTCCTCCGAGAGCGGTTCTCCGTCGGCGCTTCTCACAAATGATTCGGCGATCGTCTATGATGTGACTCCCGAGTATGTATTTACCTACGCTGAGAACCAGACGGAAGACTACCCTACCACGCAGGGCGCCTACCGCTTTGCCCAATTAGTCAACGAGCGCACTAAGGGGCGCATTCAGATCCGAGTCTACGCAGGCGCGCAGCTGGGCGATGAGACTTCCACGCTGGAACAGCTCCGGTTCGGCGGACTGGATTTTGCCCGCTGCTCCCTGTCTACAATGACTGCTTACAGCGAAATGTCCAACGCGCTCATGCTGCCCTACCTGTACCGGGACGCGGACCATATGTGGGCGGTCCTGGAGGGAGAGATTGGCCGAAAAGTCTCTGACTCTTTTATTGAGGCCGGCCTCGTGCCGCTCTCCTGGTATGACGCGGGTGTCCGGAATTTCTATTTCACAAAGCCCGTCAGTTCCCTCGAAGAGATGCAGGGGCTGATCATACGTGTCCAGCCTGTAGAGATGATGGAGGATATGATCCGGCTCCTGGGCGCTACGGCCCTTCCGGTCAGTTACGAAAATGTCTATTCCGCAATCCAGCGGGGAGAGGCGGACGGCGCGGAGAACAACTGGTCTTCTTACGACGCGATGCGGCACAATGAAGTAGCCCCTTACTATCTTTTGGATGAACATATGCGGGTGCCGGAGAGCCAGATCGTCTCCGCCGTGACCTGGAACTTGCTCTCCGAAGAAGATCAGCAGATCATTCGGGAGTGCTCTGCCTTGTCCGCTGATTACGAGCGGCAGCTTTGGACCGCCAGAGAGGAGGAGGCCAAACAGCGCGTCCTGGACAGCGGATGTAAGGAAATCAAACTATCGGAAGACGAAAAAAAGAAGTTCCGTGACGCAATGGAACCTCTTTATGAAAAGTATTGCGGTGATTATATGGATCTCGTAGAAGAGATCCGTCAGGTCGGAGTACAGAGTCCGCAGTAGGAACCGCCTGACTGAACAAAACAAAAAGCCATGAAAAGAGAGGTGCCGCAGCATCTGCCTTTTCATGGCTTTTTCATTATTTACCCGCTTTTTTAAGCTGCTCCGTCATAAACGCGTACAGCCGTTTTTTCTCGTCATCTGTTCCCAGCACTCTGTTCGTGAGAAGGTAAGCGTGCATCTGGTCCGGAACTACTATGAGCATCGATCTCCGCTGTATCACCATTCCGCCGCCCTTTTCATCCGGGACGAAGGATTTCCAGGGAATCCTCTGCACATGCTTGAGAACCCTGATCTCCATTCCCGTCTCGTCAAAAGAGAGCGTGGTGTCCGCTTTGATCGCCTGCGCGTCCCTGATCGATATGAAATATACGAAGAGAGGCTGAAAGAGCGGAAAGACAAGCAGGAAGATCAAAAGAAGCGCCTTTCCCAGCCCGTTTGTCGAGTTCCACTTGGTAATCGTAAGGGCAAGCATCGACAGCGTATAGACGATGCTCACAAGTCCCGTCCAGTTCCGGTAATGGTTCTCCATCCGAAATTTCCAGTAATCTCCCGGGGTGTTTCTGAATGTATATTCGTATCTCATAATGACCTCCACGCCAAATTGCTTTTACAAATTTTACCACGAGCGGCTGCTTAGCACAAAAGAAACAGGAGATACCGTTGCGGTATCTCCTGTTTTCATCTCTAAACAGGCTGTGATCATGCTCCGATCAGCCACGGGATGCACATTGTGATCGCGGGGATGAATGTGATCAGCATCAGTGCGATGATCATGAACGCGTAGAAAGGAAGCATTTCCTTAACTATCTTCTCCATAGGTCTCTTGGCAATACCGGAACCGATGAACAGAACCGCTCCTACGGGCGGTGTCAGAAGTCCGATACCGCAGTTCAGGACAAGCATGATACCGTACTGGATCGGGTCAATTCCGATGGATGTCGCGATAGGCAGCAGGATCGGAGTTGTGATCAGGATGATGGGAGCCATATCCATGATCATACCAAGTACCAGCAGAATGACGTTCAGCAGGATCGCGATAACATAGGGGTTATCAGATACACCTGTGATCAGGTTCGCTGCCAGAGACGGAACATGGAGCTTTGTCAGCATGTAACCGAACGCGTTGGAAGTCGCGATCAGGATCAGGACGATGGACAGCGTGTCCACGCACTGGTCAAGCGCGCCCCACACGCCCTTCCATGTAAGTCCCTTGTAGACATACACGGAGACGATCAGGGAGTAGATAACCGCGATAGCTGCGGACTCTGTAGCGGTGAAGACACCTGCGCAAACGCCGACGACAACGATCAGGATCGCGGACAGCGCCCAGATTGATGTCGCAAATTCCTTGCCCAGACGAGAAAGGCTGAAGGGCTCTCCCTTCGGATATCCTCTCTTCTTGGAGAGAATGTAGGACAGGATCATCAGGGATCCGGCCAGAACCGCACCCGGAAGGTATCCTGCCAGGAACAGGCTTCCTACGGAAAGTCCGCCTGCTGTAGTGGCGTAAATAACCATATTGTGAGACGGAGGAACGAGCATACCCTCAACAGAAGAGGAGATCGTAACAGCCGTCGCGAAGTCTACGTCGTAGCCTCTGTTGACCATCATCGGGATCTCAAGGGAGCCAAGAGAAGCCGTATCAGCAGACGCGGAACCGGAGATGCCGCCGAAGAAGTAGGAGGCGACGATGTTGACCATTGCCAGGCCGCCGGTCATCCAGCCTACGCAGGCATCAGCCAGGTTCAATAGTTTTTCAGATATACCGCCCGAGCCCATCAGGACGCCCATGGTGATGAAGAAAGGTACTGCCATCAGTGAGAAAGAACTGATACCTTTGACCATCTGCTGGGTAAGTGTTGCCAGCGGCAATCCCATGTAGGACAGGCACAGGAGTGTGGAAATCGCTACCGAATACGCGATCGGGAAGCGAAGGAACACCATGATCAGGAATGACGCAAGAAGGATTATAATAGCTGTTGATTCGCTCATTTCGCCTCCTCCTCTCTGATAAAGTATCTCTCAATATCGAGCACAATTCTTTCGATCTCGAAGAAGATCATTGCAATGCCCGCGAGCGGGATCGGGAAGTACTGCCAGAATTTGGACAGCCAGGGCATGGAAATGAATGTGCCCTTCGCGCCAAGTCCGGTCGCATAGGACCATCCGGTTGTCAGCATGACAACTGCCAGCGCAAGAACTGCGAGATCCGCGATCAGGTCCAGTGTAACAATGACTTTTTCAGGAAGATAGCGGTCAAACGCTGTCATTCTGATATGTGCGTTTCTCTTGATGGCGAGCGCTGCGGAGAGCACTGCCATATAAGACATAAGTGTAAGGATAAGTTCCTCGCCCCAGTTCGGTGCGGGGATCACTTTGATATAACGTGCAAGCACGATCCAGCTTGTGATCAGGATATCCGCCACCAGCAGGAGTTTGCAGATCAGCATGAATACGGAATACACAAAATTGTATACCTTTTCAAACTTTCTGAGTTTAATAAATACGTCAGGCATTAGAATCCCCCTTTTTCAAAAAAGTGCTCCGGCTGTCCGGAGCACTTTTCAGATCAGCCTATTGTTGCTTTTAAGAGCCAGTCGACAGATCGGTAATTACTTTGCAAGGTCAAGAAGCTGCTGGTAAACCTCTGCCAGGTCGCCTGCTGCATACTCATCAGCGATGGGCTTGCAAGCTGCCTGCCAGTCAGTCTTGTCAGCGATCTCGATAACGTTGATGCCGTCAGCCTTAAGCTGCTCAAGAACTTCGTTCTCCTTCTGCTCGGAAACTTCGCGGCAGTAATCGGAAGCGGTCTTGCCGGCCTCAAGGATCCAGCCCTGCTGCTCTTCTGTCAGGCCGTTCCACGCCTTGTCAGTGATGATGGTCATCATAGCGCCCAGCGTGTGGCCGTCAAGTGTAAGGTTGGGACCAACTTCCTGGAAGCTGTTGCCTGCATAGTTAACTGTGGGCTGCTCAGCGCCGTCGATGGTGCCGTTCTGCATGGAGGAGTAGATCTCACTCATGGAAACGGGAGAAGGAGTAGCTCCAAGGCTCTGGACCATCTTGGTCATGATCGGGTCGTTGGATACACGGATCTTCATGCCCTTCATGTCAGCAGGAGAGGTAATGGGCTTGTCAGCAATTGTGAAGAAGTGACGGAAGCCTTCCTCGCCGAAGTACAGGCCCTTAACGCCGAGGCCGAGCTCTTCGGACTCATCCAGGAATTCCTGGCCGAGCTCGCTGTTTGCGAAGTTCCAATAGTGATTTCTGTCTGCGAATGTGTAAGGCAGGGAAAGAAGAACGGACTTCTTTGTGCCATAGGATGTAAGCGCGAATGCAGAGATACGGCAGATATCAACGGTACCTGTGCCGCCGAGCATACCATCAAGGATGTCAGCCTCTACGCCGAGAACGCCGCCGCCCTGCAGGTCGATCTTGATCTGGCCGCCGGAAAGTCTCTCGACTTCCTCTTTGAACTTGAGGTCCATAGCGCCGCAAACTGTGTTCTCAAGCGGGTTAACCTCAGCCATTGTAAGTGTGATGACATCGCCGGAAGCTGCAGGAGCTGCCTCTGCTGTCGCCTCACCCTCAGCCTCTGCTGCAGGAGCGCTGCTGGAAGCGGAAGATCCGCCGGAAAGTCCGCAGCCTGCTACCAGGGATGCTGTCATTACTGCACAAAGTACAGCGCTGATGAGTTTCTTCTTCATTTTCTTTCTCCTCCCTTTGTGTGGATTCCCCAAATGCCGGGGACCATGAATGAAACTGGTTTAGTTAAAGTGTAGTTGTTTGAGTCAAACGTTTGCAGTAACTTGTGCAGTTTTGACTCATGCTATGTTTAAATTATAAAAAATCAGTGAATAAATGCATATGGGAATATTTTTTGAAACACTGGTAAATTCTTGTTCTTATTATCTGAAAATCCCTGTTTCGTGATAAAATACTACAAAAGACAGCCTGTTACAGGACTTGTGGAGGTAAGGCCATGCCCAGTATTTTCAATGTTCTCGTGTGTATTCTCGCACTGCTTGTCGGCGTGCTGATCGGCGAAAAATACCGCAAGTGGAAAAAGGACCGCGATGAAAAAAACAGCCAGGATGAGAAAAAAGGCAAAAAATAAGAGGACGGGGGTTGTTCCCTGTCCTCTTATTAATTTCATTTACATGCTCTACTGAGCCTGAGCCGGCTGAACCTGCGCGGGTTCTCCGCTCTCCTGTGACTGCTTCTGCGTCTCGGCTGGCTGTGTCTGTGTCTCACCAGACTGTGTCTGCGTCTCGGCCGGCTGCGTCTGCGTCTCGGCCGGCTGTGTCTGTACCGGTTCTCCGCTCTCGCTCGGCTTAATGCCCTGACTCTCCATATACTGATTTATTTCATCCGCATGATCGTTCATCCATTTTGCGCCGAACATGCTCGCTGCTGTGAGTCCCGCCACGATCAGGGTCAGTACTACTGCTTCCCAATAATGGTTCTTTCCGGCATCTCTTATCTCGGCTTCCGCCCAGTGATCCATCTTCTCTCCGCGCTTCGTAACAAGCCCGTAGACCAGGACAATAACAATGGCGGCTGCTATCATCACGTTGGCGCCCATACTTCCTTCCACGCCGAAACTCGTGTTGTAGAAAATGCCGTCGCGCGCCGAAGCGGCTTCAAGCTTGAAGACAGAATATTTTGACACAATGCCGCTGTTGGGCAGGCCGAACACGATGCTCTGGGAGAAGTTCCATGCCGTGTGGGCCCAGATCACCGTCCAGAGGCTGTCCCAGTAATAGACGATCAGCGAGAACAGAACGCCGATCAGGAATACCTGAAGCAGGCCGAGATTCGTCACTCCGGGATTTCCCATGTGCAGCGCCATGAAGACCAATGCGTTCACGAGGACCGCGATGGCCGGCCAGCGATAACGACGGCGAAGCTTCTGGTACAGATAACACCTGTCTATGATCTCCTCCGCGCCCGATTGGATCAACACGCAGAACAGGAAGATAAAGAAGAGCTTCGGATCAAACCCATTAAATGACAGCTTGATATCCCCCATGATGACCGACATCAGGATACAGAACCCATTCATACCGAATCCAAGCAGAATACCTGCCGGAATTGCCTTGAGGTTGTTGCCGTGTCCGTTATAGAGGAAAGCCTTCCACATGGGCCAGTTGCTCTTAAAGAGCAGGATCACCAGCATGAATACGATCCAGATTCCATAGAAATTAAAATACTGAAGAAGGAACTCCACGCTGTCCGCGTCGCCCAGAAGATTCATACCGATCTGGTTCGCGGGTATGACCCATCTGTTCAGGATCAGGCTCAGGAGATCTCCAAATAAGATCAGCAGGACAGACAGCATAGCTGCGATCACGAAGATATCTGTCCAGCTTGCGCACGCGCGAAGGAAAGACTTCTTAGACTTCTCATCCTGCACAGGGGGCTCCACCGGCGGTACGGGAGGCTCCTCAGGCGGCACGGGTGTCCCCTGCTCCGGAGCAGGAACTTCCTCTGCTGAAGAAGCCATAATGTCTTCAGTTACTACCTTTTCTGTTTCCATGATTTTCTCCTTATCTGACTTTTTCATCCTCCGTCAGCGCAGCTTCCTCCGCTGCTGTCGGTTTTTAATCTTTGCTATTTATATTGACATGACACGCTGACATTGTAAATGATTATTCTTCCAGCAGTCTCTTGAGGAGCTGTTCCCTGCTGTTAATAAACAGAGAAGTCACCTGATAGCTGTCAGTCTCCTCATAGGAACAGGGATGGATCGCCCCGCCGTCGAAACTCAGGATCTCCGCGCCGGGCAGTCCCAGCAGGATTGGCGAATGTGTCGCGATTATAAACTGTGAACCCTCCTTGGCTAAGCGGTCGATCTCCATGAGCAGAGTCAGCTGCCTCTGCGGAGAAAGGGCCGCCTCCGGCTCATCCAAAAGATACAGTCCGTTTGGCCTGAAATTGTTCTGCACAAGGGCCAGGAAGCTCTCACCGTGCGATTTTTCATGATAATGCTGAGGTATGCCGCCTGGGCCCCTGCTGTATTCCTCTTCCATAGTCGCCACGTTATAAAAGCTCTCCGCCCGAAGAAAATATCCTCCTCCGGCCCGCCTTATGCCCCTTGAAAGGCGAATGGCATTACAGAGTTCCGAGTGGGAATCATAGGTGGAGAAATTGTAATTTTTGGTCCCGCCTTCCGGATTGAATCCACTGCTTACCGCGATCGCCTCCAGGAGCGTCGACTTTCCGCTTCCGTTCTCCCCTACAAAGAATGTGACCGGATGCGTAAAATCGATACGGTCTGTCCCGCTGATCGCCGGAATGTCCCGGAGATAGCTTTCCCGGCTTATTTTGTCCCAATTGATCATTACACTGTTGATCAGCAGATTGTTCCGCATTTTTCCGGTGCTCCTTTGATCTCGATCCGCCCCTGTCTGCGCCGCTCATCATTCATTACGGCTAATGACTGAAAAAAGATGATAATATGGCGGTCATCCGTTTATAATTATAATGAAAAACAGCAGCAAAAGGAACCGACGCCAAAACTTAATAGTAAGGAGTATTCGAATAATGGAAGGAACAGAGATTGATCTGATACAGATGCTGGATTGCCGTGAGCGCCGTAATTTCATACAGAACGAATTGCTGGACAAATATCATTGCCCCGTTATTTCCTTCTGCATGAACATCCCCGGGCCGATCAAGACAAATCAGCAGATCCGGGAGGCCTTTCTTGAAGGCAGAGGGGCTTTGACCGCCGTACTTGAGAAGGCTTCTATAGCGGTTTTGCAGTCTTTTGACATTGCAGAACCCACGGGAGACGAATGGATCGCGGCTGTCGACGCCGACTCTGCCAAAGTGAAAGAACTGACAATGGAAATAGAAAACAGGCACCCGTTCGGGCGCCTGTTTGATATCGATGTGATCGGAGTGGACGGAGTAAAACTCTCCCGCCCCCGCTATCGCAAATGCCTGATCTGCGGGAAGCAGGCCCAGGAATGTGCCCGCATGCGGGCTCACTCTGTCCCTCAGATGCAGGAAGCCGTCATGAAGATGCTGGCTAAGTAAGGATACGGTGTCGTTCCTATATTCTGAGTTCGATGAGAGCTGAATTGCATTCATTGATTATCAACAGCCTGTTCCATTCGGTGATCTCTGTGCATTTCCCTCTTCGCCGCGCGGATCTTGGACTTAAGGAAAGAAGTTCCCTTGATGAATACCGCATGATCCGCAAACACGGAGGGGTCATCAAAATAGAGATAAACTCTTTAAATCGCGGCAGTGTAAATGACAACCAGCCATATTCCGGTGACCGGACAATTCCTTTTTTGTCAGTCTTTTTCTGTTTCCCTATACTCAGCTGACTATCTTCATATATTATCACAATAATCAGCCTATAAATGTATTTAAATCGTATTGACGGCTGATTATTGCACGTTATATTATTATATACAAGAAAACCGGGCTGTGGGCTTTATTTTCAGAAAGGAATAGGGACCGGATAATGATCGGCAGGGAAAAAGAAACTTCCGAACTGGTAGAATTGTATAACCGTAAAAATGCAGAACTTGTTGCGATTTATGGAAGACGCCGTGTTGGAAAGACATATCTTGTCGACGAAACATTCAAAGGGCGGATTACATTCCGGCATGCCGGATTATCTCCGGCGGAGTTCTCCGAACAACCCGCAGAGCGTCCAATAAAGAAACAGCTTCAAGCGTTTTATTACTCGCTGATCACACAGGGCATGAAGAAAGACCATTGTCCTGAGGACTGGCTTGAAGCTTTCTTTATGCTTGAAACGCATCTTCAAAACATAGATGACGGCGCAAGGCAGGTAATCTTTTTTGATGAACTGCCTTGGATGGACACGCCTAAATCAGGGTTTATCACAGGCTTTGAAGCATTTTGGAACGGTTGGGCGTGCCATCGGAATGTGATGGTAATTGTTGCCGGAAGCGCCACATCCTGGATTCAGGATAAGCTAATCAATAATCATGGCGGTCTATACGGCCGTGTAACTTATGAGATCAAACTTGAGCCGTTTACATTAAGGGAATGTGAGTTGCTTTTTATGGAACGGGGCGTTCGTCTTTCAAGGTATGATATCGTTCAAAGCCACATGATATTTGGCGGCATCCCATATTATCTGAATTATTTCCAGCGGGGGAAGAGCCTTGCCCAGATCGTGGACGAGATGTTCTTTCAAAAAGGCGCGAAGCTTGCCATGGAATATGAACGGCTGTTTTCCTCTGTTTTTACGAATCCGGAAATGATGACGGATATTGTCAAAGTACTGGCCAAAAGGAGTAAAGGCTTTACAAGAAAGGAGCTTTCCGAAAAAGCAGGCTATTCGGAAGGAGGCACTTTGACCAAGGCATTAAACGCCCTGGTCGCAAGTGATTTTGTAATAAAATACATTCCCTTCGGATGTGGAAAAAGAGAGGCGCACTACAAGCTGACTGATCCATTCTGCATCTTCTATCTTCGATTCGTTGACAATTATGATTCCTTACCGGACACCTTTTGGCAGCAGAACGTGACATCCCAAAGGATCAACGTTTGGCGTGGGTATTCGTTTGAAAATGTGTGTTTTGGCCACATAGACCAAATAAAGCGGGCGTTAGGTATCAGCGGCGTGTCAACGACACATTCCGCATGGACAAAGATGGCGGACGAGGAAGGCGGGACACAAATCGATCTGATCATCTCAAGAAAAGACAATGTGGTCAACATGTGCGAGATCAAGTTTTACAGCGATCTGTTCGCTGTTGATAAGAATTACGATCTGCTGCTACGGCACCGGCGCTCTCTTCTTGGTGAAGAGATTCCTAAAAAAAGTATTGTTCACTCTACCTTGATCACTACCTACGGCATAAAAAACAATGAGTACAGATGGGCATTCGATAATATCGTCACGATGGATGATTTGTTTTTATGATTTCATGAGGTGCGGATGCTGCCGCAGTTTCAGCGCCGACGCTTCCGCCGCCAATTACAACGACATTATCGCCGGAGGTATTCTTCTTGCCGCTCAGAATCTCCTTTGCCTTTTCGGGCTGCGCCGCTTTCTCCCGGGTCTCTCCCGCCGGCTTCCGGATGGATTTGCCTGAACCGCTGCATAATGCTTCCAAGGTTTTTGTAATGTGATGTCCCTACCGAATCCTCTTAGTGATCGCGGTTTGTTAGCTTTCCGGCATAATCTACCCATAACAGAACCGGGCGGGAAATATCCCGTCCGGTTCTCCTTATTTCCTGGTGATCTACAATTTTCTTTTACGCGTTCTTAAAGTTAAACGCGGCCTTTCCGGGATATGTTGCAGCGGCTCCGAGCTGTTCTTCAATCCTGAGCAACTGGTTGTACTTCTCAACACGCTCGGATCTGGAAGGAGCGCCGGTCTTGATCTGGCAGGTATTCAGAGCGACTGCAAGATCCGCGATCGTGGTGTCTCCGGTCTCGCCGGATCTGTGAGAAGAGATTGCTGTGTATCCGGCCTTGTGAGCCATCTTGATGGCCTCAAGAGTCTCGGATACGGAACCGATCTGGTTGAACTTGATCAGGATGGAGTTGGCAGCGCCGTTAGCGATACCTTTGGACAGCCTCTTGGTATTGGTGACAAACAAGTCGTCACCTACCAGCTGGACTTTATCGCCAAGTTTCTCGGTCATCTTCTTCCAGCCTTCCCAGTCCTCTTCATCCAGACCGTCTTCGATAGAATAGATGGGATACTTATCAACGAGCGCCGCCCAGTGATCGATCAGCTCATCAGTTGTGAAATCCTTACCGGATTTCTTCTGGTGATAGAATCCGATTCCCTTAGGGCTCTTCCACTCGGAGGCAGCAGCATCCATAGCCAAGACAAAATCCTTGCCGGGCTCATAGCCGGCTGCCTTGATTGCCTCAAGAATCAGTTCGATAGCACCTTCGTCGCCTTCGGGTTTCATGGGGGCAAAACCACCCTCGTCACCGACAGCAGTGACGTCTTTGTTAGCCTTGAGAATCTTCTGCAGCGCGTGGAATACTTCCGTGCACCAGCGGAGGCCTTCTTTGAAAGTGGGCGCGCCGATGGGCATGATCATGAATTCCTGTGTGTCAACAGAGCTGTCAGCGTGAGCGCCGCCGTTGAGGATGTTCATCATGGGAACAGGAAGCTTTGTGGCCTGCACACCGCCAAGGAAGCGATAAAGCGGAATATCCAGGGAAATAGAAGCAGCTCTTGTCTTAAATCGAAGCCTCCGAAGGCCTGCTGTTCTTAATGCAAGGCATTTGAACGCAGGGTCTGAACGGTTATGACCTATTAGGAAAATGCGCATCTCATCTGTAAAAATTATAGAATTGCCTAATATGGAAGTCAATTAGTTTTAACTAACTTTTTCCCAAAATGCTCAAAAACACACAAAATAGCTGAAAACGTATTAATCACGAGCAACTTCTTATTCTCATATGATAAATACAAGTTATTGAACTTCTTTTTATCATGTGATACAAATAAGTTAGGCCTGCTGAAAGGAGCACTTATGGATAATCACTACAGAATTGATGAAGACTGCAGACTCTTTAGAGAAATGCGGCATCTTTCACAAACTGAACTTGCAAATAAACTCGGTCTCGGGTTGGCTACTGTCAACCGCTGGGAAAACATGCAGTCTGAGCCGGCAGAGGATAATCTGGAAAAGTTTTATGCCTACGCATATCGCAGTTTCATCAGGTTGAACAGTATCAAGGAGCAGTTCTACAGAGAAGAACTTAATCAGGATGAGCATTTGCTTTTTCATGGAGCCAAGGCAATCATTGAAGGTGAGATTCGACCCGATGTGTCCCGACACAACAATGATTTTGGACAGGGCTTTTATATGGGAGAATCCTTTCGCCAGGCGGCATTGTTCGTCTCGAATTTTGAGTCATCCTGTGTTTATGCCATTAAGTTCAAAGACGCCGGCCTCACAAAAGCGTCTTACTCAGTGAATACTGAATGGATGCTTACAGTTGCTAGTTTCAGGGGAAAACTAAGAGGACGGGTCGGTGATGAACAACAGGCGAGGATACGTGCAAAGGCTGACAGCGCAGATTATATAATCGCGCCGATTGCAGATAACAGAATGTATCAGATCATTGACAGTTTCATTGACGGAGAGATTACAGACGAACAATGCAGGCATGCCCTGGCTGCTACGGAACTGGGTATGCAGTATGTAATAAAAACAGACAGGGCCGCAAAATGTGCAGAAGTATTAGAGAGATGCTTTCTCTGCACTCCGGAGAAAAACGACTATACGTCAGCAAGAAAAGCGGACCTGAAAGCATCTGAAGATAAGGTACGGGCAGCAAGAATCAAGTATAGGGGGAAAGGAAAATACATAGACGAACTATTATGAAAGAATTAGATAAAGACGGACGGATTCTGTGCGAACTACAAGGGAAAATATTTGAAAGCTCTGCAAAAGAATATACGACAAGTTCGGCTATTTTTGTACGGAGATACATGAATTCAGATTACGCCGCAAGAATGGATCGGGACGGTTTCGCAGACAGACCTACCGATGTGCAGGATGCTTTTTCCTCTCTTGACGAGCAGTATGGAGTCAGCCAATACGGAAGTCTGGTCTATGCGCAGGATGAACTGTTCTGGATCGGATATATCTACCGATGCTGGGCCTATGCATATGAATTATCAAGCAAAGCAGTGTACAAAATATGCAATGTAAAAGATATGCATGCGGTTTATTACGCGTATCATACAATGGATCCGCTGAATGCTGTCCAAAGGCTGATGGAAGCAAAAGGTATTGATCCGGACACGGATTGCACAATTGAAGCCGGTGTGCGATTACTGCGCAAAATCAGGAGTGAACTGCCCACCGCCTACGCATAATGCTAAGAGGCGGGGGGCTTCGTGCCGCTTACGCGGTCACAGGGCAGACACCTGCCCGCTGTCCCGTTTGACCGGGATTACTTTTCTTTCTTCTGCGGCTGGCACACAGGATATCTTTATATGTCACAGCCTTCACTGTTCCATACAGATACCTGCAGTCCATTCCTTCCGGGAAGATCCGTTTGTCATATTTCCTTCCGGTATTGGCGGCTCCATTGATATCGGCATTCATGACCTTCCCGTCATCCTGACGGTACAGGCCCCGCTTTACCCTCTTTCCGGTGAAGGATATGTTTTCCGCATCTCCTGTCCCGTATGTCGGGATATAGTCCCTGTTCCCGAAACAGGCTTTGGAGGTATAGCTCTCTTCCTGCAGGATGACCCGGATCCCATACCGCACACATACCGTCTGCAGGATACAGCGGAACCTCGCGAAGGGGACCTGCACGAAAGACTGGTTGCTCTTCCTTCCAAGGTCTATGTCCTGTTTCTGGCCTTTGTTGTAACCGATGATGAGGTAGGAAAGACCCCTCTCCTCCATCGTCCGGCAGATATAGTGAGCATACTTGTAGAATGTATCCCGCAGGAATGCGTCACGCTTCCTGGAGATCCGCTCCATCTGCCTTGTCACCGGAGGATGGTAAGTCTTCGGGTCATGCCCCTTCATCTGTTCGGACCGCAGGAACGCCATCCTCTTGTTGAACCACTGGTTGCATGCCTTGATGGCTCCGCCCTTGACAACAATGGGTGTGTACCCCTTGTTGTCTGCCATGGATGCGAAGTTGTCCAGGCCCGGGTCCAGCATCATGACCCCGGCCGGATCCCTGTCAGCGCCGATGATGTCCTCTTCTTTCGGGAGCAGGTCGTCTTCCCGGATACCGTCATCCGTGACGATCTGGACCTGGTATGCTCCAAAGTACGGGACTGCCCGCACCTCGATGAGTTTCTCTCCTGATCCGCGTACTGCCTTCGAAGCATGCGGGAGCCTTGAAACATCAAGGCCGGGGCGCACCCTTTTCTTCCCTGCTTCAACAACTGCGTAAGGAAAGAACAGTCTCCCGTTCTTAATACTGCAGGCCAGGTTTGAAAAGACAGCAGTACTCCTTCCCCCAGACTTCCTGTATCCCGGGATCCTCGGCTTCCCTGTATGGCCGGACGCATCAGTATAAGCTTTCCTGCTCTCGAAGTATCCATCCCACGCCTCACAGCAGTCGCTTATGGCGTTCTGGATGACATGGGAATGGAAGGACCGGTAATCCGTGTTCTCCGTATATCTGAACACGGCATCGAGCAGCCCGTAAGAAGCGAACCACTTTTCCGCAGTCGGCATGGAAAACTGAAGGTATTTCACTCTGGAGAGCTTTGTTCTGCGTGTGTCTGCGGAAAGACTCCTGTCCAGGAAAATCCTGAATATCTTTACGAAGTGCTTCAGCCTGAGGGAGAAGTTGACCACAGGGATGGAAGATGCAAAGGTCCGTATGACTGACTTCTCGTTCTCCGTACGGAGGGAAACTTCTTTCTTCAGGCCGGTCATGAGGTTGCGGATATGGAAGTTCGCGACATTGTACATGTTATTGGCACACAGGCATGCCCTGTCAATGTACAGGTACGTCTTATCTGTTTTATGGATGTCAATGCATTCGACGTGGTACATGTATGCGCCCCCTTCCATCCGGCATTTTCCCCGTATAGGGCAATGTCACGAAGCAGTAACTTCATATATACATTATACTGCTCAGAACATGCGTTTGCAAACATACGTTTTATTGCCTGTATTTTTCCTTACTCACATCGAAGATGTGAAACGCTCACAAATAGGGAAGGTACATGCGCAGGCAATTCATCCCCTCCCTGTTCACTCGCAGTGACCTTAATTCCGACCAATCAAGTGTTAAGCTTGTGAACTGAGGAAGGGGTCTTCTTGCTGGAAATTCCGGGAAAACAGCACACTCGTCCCAGACGGACGGCATGTTGTCCCGCCCCGAACGGCATAATTGAGCATTGCTGCTTGTTTACATAATCAAGCAGTCAAACGATGACCAGTCAAGAGCCCCGAAAGGGCTTGTTTTAGCTCTTTACTGGTCGTCGTTGAGTGCTTATTAAATCTTGATCAGCAATGCTCCGTTGGTCCGAAAAAGCATGCCGTACTGAACGGAAAAGTCATGCCGTTGCTAACGGAAACAGCGTGCCGCTCAGGCGGAATTTCCACTTCTTGCTATTAAATGATAAATGAAAAGCGAAATCCCGGAAACGCCTTGTCTAAAGCATTTCCGGGATTTTCTTCGTGGAGACGGTGGGACTTGAACCCATGACCTCAACACTGCCAGTGTCGCGCTCTCCCAACTGAGCTACGCCCCCATGTCATATGATTTTCATTCGACAAATAGTATCTTACTGTAAACAGGCGGAAAAAACAACCATTAAATACACTTTTTAACAAAGTGCCGGTGTCCTTTCCGCCTGACTTTTCCGTTACGGGCAGTAATTCTCTCCCCTGATCTGTTCATTTCAGGGGCCTTCGATCACTCCCCTGCTCTGTTCTTCCTTCGCGAAATCGTAAGTATGATGACCAGGGCTGCAAACAATCCGATCGTCATTCCGCCGATGACTGTGGGATCCATTCCACCGCCGCTGACGCTGCCGCCGGCTCCTTCGGGCGCGCCGCTTTCGTTTGCCGCTGCCTGCGGTGTCATCTCCTGGGATCGGAAGTACATTATATCCGGCTCTGTTCCATTATAGCCAATCACATAAAGCCGTCCGCCGCTGAAAGCCGCGATCGGATCGAAAGCTTTGTGATAGCAAGTGGCTCTGTCATAAAGCACAGCCTTCTCGTCGGTATCGTAGATGATATGCACGTCTTCACCTGCTGTAGAAGATCCGATGATCGCGACGCCCGTATCAAGACCCGCGATCGCGAAATGCTCGCCAGGTACATCCCCGCCCATCTTGTACTCGTAGTCTGTGCGCAGGTCATCGCCCAATGTTTCATTGAGAATATTTGTCAGTTCTTCATAAGTAATCTTGTTCTCAACGCCATCATAGGCGACGCGGAAGAGCCTTCCTCCTGAGACTGTCTTTCGATACATTATTCCGTTTTCCGGGGTCTCCGCGTCCTGTTCGTAGAAACTATCGTCGATTTCCGCGCAAATGTACATCCTGTCTTTGCTTGCAGTAATCTTCAGGTTGTCCATAGCGGCATCATCGGGAAGTTTCCCGCCGACCCGGACAAGCGCGCCGCGCGCCAGGTCCGCCTTATAAAAACCGGTATCGTAAAC
>DJXS01000034.1 GCA_002448395.1 Lachnospiraceae bacterium UBA6998
GTACAATGCTCCCAAGTGCCTGCTTCTCCTCGAAGTCACTGATGATCTCGCTCGCTTTGTTGTGATCCGCGAGCTCCGGATACTTGAAAATGTTCTTGGCTCCGCTTGTGTAGATCTTCAGGTCTTCCTCTTTCCGAACGATCTCCGCCGCCGCGTCAAAGACGTCATTGACGATCTGCGTATGAATACCGGCGTCTCTCTTGATGGACTCGATCAGCCCCAGCGTAATCTCCTCAATGGGAAGTCCGCACAGGTTCGTGTTGAGCAGCATGTTAAGTCTGAGCATCTGCTCCGCGTCCAGCGGCATGTCCACCGGAATTACCCTGTTCCTGATAAGGTTCCCTTCAAGCACGATCACCGCCAGGATGTTGTTCTCATCCAGCTGCGAGAGCTGAATGAACTTAATCTTGTTCCTGCGGATCACCGGCGATGAGATCATCGACGCGTATTGAGTGTTCGCGGCCAGAAGTTTGGCAACCTGCTGAAGAAGATTCTCCAGCCTGTCCTGCTTCTGCAGGAGTACGTTCTTCATCGCTTCCACCTGCTGCCGCTCCGACCCCAGCATGTTGTCCACGTAGAGGCGGTAACCCGCATCAGTAGGAATACGTCCGGCCGACGTGTGCGGCTGCATGATCAGTCCCATCTCTTCAAGGTCAGCCATCTCATTTCTGATCGTTGCACTGCTCAGCTTGAGATCGGTGTACTTGGAAATCGTCCTGCTGCCTACCGGCTCGCCGGTCTCCAGGTAATTGCGGATGATAGCCTGCAATATTTTCATCTTGCGATCTTGCAGTTCCATAATATCCTCCGTATCGGGATCGATATCCTCTCACCAACTTCGGTGATCGGATCCGGTTCCATTATTAGCACTCATCTTAGTCGAGTGCTAACACCTTTCCTGTATAAAATAGCACTAGGCCAATTGGATGTCAACATGGTTTGTTTGCGAATTTCTAAAATGTTTATTAAGGAATCGGGCCATTTTTTATATATGAAGAGGCACCTCCCCCGGACAAAAAAGAGGCAGCACCATGCGGTGCTGCCCCTCGGCAATTCATTAATTCAGACAAAAGATCAGGATCAGATGTCGAAGCTTCCTGTCTCAGTTCCGTTGATCACGTAGTAAGCCTTTGCTTCCTCGGGCTTTACGTACAGCTGGACTTCCTTGAAGTCAGCGGGGTTCTTCGCAAGGTCGAACTCCCAAACGTCTTTGGCGATCTTGACAAGCTGCTCGGTTGTGTATTCCTTGCCTGCGAACTGGATGGAGATGTTCTCCTTCACGGCCGCTGTCTTCTTGGTCTTAGCGGCTGCAGTTCTTGTTGTTGTCTTCTTAGCTGCAGTAGTTTTAGCTGCTGTAGTCTTGGTTTCTGTAGTCTTAGCAGTAGTCTTTTTGGCTGTTGCCTCTGCAGCCACCTTCTTGGCTGTTGTCTCTGCAGCGACCTTCTCTGCTGCCTTTGCTACAGGCTTCTTAACGGTTGCCTTTGCTGTTTTCTTTGCTTCTGCCATGGTTTTAAATTCTCCTTAAGTAAAATTCAGACCCCCGCAGTATGCAAATACTAACATTCCCCAAAAACTTCATCTAAAATAGCGCAGTTATCTGATTTTGTCAACTTTTTCGTAAATTTCCATCAATAGACCATCAATAGGACATCAATAGACAGGCGCTTTCATCACCAGGAAGTACAGCAGTACCAGCGCGCCGAGGACGATCCTGTACCAGCCAAAGACTCTGAAATCGTGCTTTCTGATGTAGCTCATCAGGAACGCGATGATCACCATGGAAACCAGGAATGCGACCAGCATGCCTGTTCCGAGGAGGATCAGTTCGCCGCCTGAGAAGCGGAAGCCGTACTTGACGATCTTGAGAAGGCTCGCGCCTGCCATGACCGGGATCGCCAGGATGAAGGTGAACTTGGCGGCCACTGTACGGGAAACGCCGATCATCAGTCCGCCGACGATGGTCGCGCCGGAGCGTGAGGTTCCGGGGAAGATCGCCGCGATCAGCTGGAAAAGGCCGATGATGAAAGCATCCTTGAAGGTGAGGTCCCTGAGTCTGTCAACTCTGGGAACTTTGTTCTTGTTCACGGTCTCAATAATAATGAAAGCAATACCTACTATGATCAGCGCCGCGCCGACGACGATCGCGTTGTAGAAGTGCGCGTCCAGCCAGTCGTCCGCCAGGACGCCTACGACGCCGGCGGGGATGCAGGCCACCAGGGCCTTGAGCCAGAGCATGATCGTAGGTTTTCTCACTATGATCTTGGACTTGCCTGCCTTTGTCGTCACTTTTTTGAAAGGCCAGATCGTCTTCCAGTAGAGAATTACCACTGCGAGGATCGCGCCCAGCTGAATGACCACCAGGAACAGGTTCCAGAACTCCGGGGAGACGTCCAGCTTCACAAACTCGTTGAGCAGGATCATATGGCCGGTGCTGCTGATAGGAAGCCACTCTGTGACACCCTCTACGATGCCGAACAGAATTGCTTTGAGTATTTCAATAAAAGTTATCTGCATTCAGACTTCTCCTTTCCATCACTTTCCCGCGTACTCAGTCTGCACGAATTCGCGGATCCTGGGCAGCGCCCTCTCCACCTTTTCTGTGTCGATGCAGTATGCGACGCGGAAGAAGCCGGGTGCTCCGAAGCCGTCCGCCGGGACAAAGATCAGGTCATACTTGAGCGCCTTCTGGCAGAACGCCACGGAATCTTCCTCCAGAGCCTTGGGCATGATATAGAAAGTGCCGCCGGGTCTGACAACGGTGAAGCCGAGTTCTTTGAAAGTATCGTACAGCAGGTTCATGTTCGTCTCATAGACAGAGAGATCCGCTGTGTCGTCCACTGTCTCGGCCATGGCCAGCATGATCAGCGAGGACGGGCAGTTGTGGCCGATTCCTCTTGAGATCTGTCCGAACATGGGCACCAGGTCTTCGGCGTGCTCGCAGGCAGGATTTACTGCCACGTAGCCGATACGCTCTCCGGGCACGGAGAGGGACTTGGAGAAGGAATAGCAGGTCAGCGTGTGGGGATAGAACTTCGCCACATACGGCGCTTTTTTGCCGTCGAAGATGATCTCCCTGTAAGGCTCGTCCGATATCAGGAATACGTTGTGGCCGAATTCCGCGGACTTCCTTGTCAAAAGATCGGCGAGTTTCTCCAGCGTCTCCTCACTGTACAGCACTCCCGAAGGGTTGTTGGGGGTGTTGATCAGGACCGCCGCCACGTTCTCTGTCAGGTACTTCTCCGCTTCCGCGAAGTTGATCTGGAAAGTCTCAAGATCGGCGGGAACCACCTTGATCCTGGCTCCTGTGTCATTGATGTAAGGATTGTACTCCGGGAAATAGGGCGCGAATACGAGCACCTCGTCGCCGGGCTTAGTCACGGCGCGCAGAGCGTGCGCAAGGGCACCTGCCGCTCCGGAGGTGGCAAAAATGTGATTGCCCGTGTAATTCATACCGAACCTGCGGTTCAGGGAGGCCGCTACCTTCTCCTTCACCTCGGGAATGCCGAGGGTGGGGCTGTAGCCGTGGAGCTTGAGGGGCTCCATTGTCTCAAGGAGTGAGATTGAAACGTCCTTAAAGCTCTGGGGCGCGGGCACAGAAGGGTTTCCGAGGCTGAAATCGAATACGTTCTCATAACCTACTTCTTTTCCCCTTGCAGTGGCGTACTCCGAGAGAGTACGGATCACCGATTTATTGGACAGCATGTTCAGATAATGTTCATTGATCATGATAGGTTCCTCCGCTGTATATCTTCTATAAAATGTAACTCCATTCATTTTTGTTCAGTATATAATAGCGCTGATCTTCCCTGCGCGCTACCTCTCTGAAACCAAAAGATCGCAATATTTTGTCTGAAGCGGTATTGGACAGCGCCGTATCGGCCCCGATCCGCTCGAATCCGAGCTGCGTAAAGCCGTACTCTATAAGAGCCGCGCAGACCTCCCGGGCGATCCCTTTCCCCCGCCAGTCCTTTCTGACAAGATAGCCGAAGGTCGCGTCCGGCGCCGGTCCCGGTGCAGAACTGTTCGGGAAGGAAAAGCCGATCCTGCCCACAAGTTCCCCTGTCTGCCTGGAGAGCACTGCCCAGTGGCCGTATCCGCAGAGCCGGTAGACTTTGTCGATATAAGCCTTCAGGATCTTTCTCTCCTTTTCAGTGTCCTCCGACGGCGCCTCTAGAAACTTCAGGGCATCCTCGTCATAGAGCGCCCGGATCGCCTCGAGGTCTTCCGGGACGAACTCCCGCACTTCACAGTGCGCCGTCTCCAGGATCGTCCAGGGCAGATGTCTCTGGCGTTGCCAGATCTTGACCAGGGAATCCCTGTCCACCCACTGGGGCTCCATCAAAATATAGTCAGCCCTCTTCAGGTCCTGAGCTCTGTTCCCGCCGTGGGAATACCCGCAGAACGCAGCTCCCAGATCCTGCAGCTGCATCAGCAGCCGCTCCGAATCCGCAATGTACAGCGCGTCATACTCCGGGGCCGGCAGCTCATCGCCGCCTTCGACCACCCACAGGTCCGATTCGAATCCATACCCCTTGAAGGTCCGCACTGCCTCCGCCGCTTCGGGAAGACATTCCTTATACCATTGTTCTTCCAGATAAAAGAATACTTTCTCGACCATACTATGCATCATTATACAAAGACCTACATCGGATTGCAAAGTGCAAGTAAAGCCGGAGGCGTTCATATTTTGTTCATATTTTATTTTTACATTCTTCAATCTTTACTAAATCTTTGTACACGATTGACATCTATAATACAATCATAGACAACGAACAAAGCTTACATCCATTTATTGGTTTACAAATAACTTTTTCATAACATGCCAGGTACCGAGTGTACCTGGCATCCTCCCTTTTATGGGAGTTTTTTTGTTTTTCGGACTATTTTGCCTGCGCAAAAAAACCGGCCCGCTTCCAGGACTTCCCTGACAGCGATGCCGGTCTTCTTGCTCCCTATTCATTATTGTAAACTAAGCGCCGGATCCCCTGCGCGTCATTATCAGATAGTCAGCTCACAAGATTGAGCTTTCCCTTGAGAAAGCACTGGATCTCCTCCATCGCGCCCTCTTCATCATTCCCATCTGCCGATACGGTGAGAAGATCACCGTTTACAAGATTCAAAGACATCATCCCCATGATACTCTTCGCGTTTACACGCTTTGTATCTGTTTCGAGATAAATCTTGCTCTCATACTTGCTGGCAACCTGCACCAGCTCGGCGATAGGTCTGGGTTCGAGGCCTCCCGGGCATGAGATCTTAATAGATTTCTTCATCATTACACACTCTCCTTGACTGCGCTGTCCGGCTGCTTCTCCTGTCCGGCTCTGAAAACCTGTTTTCCGCTTCGCGGATCCGATCTGTATTTCTCAGCGATCTCCGTGAGTCTTCTCAGCCTGTGGTTCACCCCCGACTTTCCGATAGGGGGAACGGCCAGATCACCCAGCTCCCGCAGAGGAGTGTCCGGATACTGCAGACGCAGCTCGGCCATTTTCCTCAGACTCTCCGGCAGCGTCCTGAGAATCCCGGATTCCTCCAGATAGCGGATGTCGCTGATCTGCTTTCTGGATGCGCTCACTGTCTTGCCTATGTTGGCTGTCTCACAATTGACACGCCGGTTGACAGAGTTGCGCAGTCCCTTGAGGATCCTCTGGTTCTCCATCTCCATCATGCTGATAGGCGCTCCCATCAGGTTCAGGAGATCGACGATATCCTCGGAGTCCTTGAAATACACAACATGGACTTTCTTGCGAAGTACGGCCTTGGCTTCCTTGCCAAAACTCAGAAGTATTTCCTTCAGCTGTGAAGCCTGCTCTTTCGAGTCGCAGCTCCACTCCAGATGATACTCTTTACGGGG
>DJXS01000033.1 GCA_002448395.1 Lachnospiraceae bacterium UBA6998
TCCAGCGACTGCTGCCGGGCTGCCCGTCTGCCGGTTCCTCCGCTGTAGGCTCCGCCCCCATAGGATCCGGTTCCGTCATTGAAGTCATCAAATCCGAATCCGCCGAAACCTGAGCCTCCGGAAAACCTGCTTCCTCCGAATCCTGAGCTTCTTGATCCGCCGAACATGTCTCCAAACATGCTGCGGAACAAGTCTTCCGCGTCCTGTCCGCTGAAGTGGAAGGACTGGTAGCCGTTTCCGTTCGTACTGTAGTACTGGTATCCGCCGGGCCCGCCCGCTCCGCTTCCGGGTGCGGGTCCACTGCCGTCAAATGCCGCGTAGCCGTATGTATCATAAAGCTTCCTCTTCTCCGGATCGCTCAGAATCGCATAAGCTTCGCCGACATCCTTAAATTTCTGTTCGGCGTCCTTATTTCCGGGGTTTGCATCCGGATGATACTTCTTAGCAAGCTTTCTGTATGCGGACTTTAGTTTTTTATCATCAGCTGTGCGCTCGACACCGAGCACCGCGTATAAATCCTTGTTCATATCATTTCCTCCTGTCTGTATGCATGAACGTGTGAGAACACAACAGGTTCTGTCAGGTTCTCACGGCGATTGTATCCTTTGTTCTATTATGACTATAACAGATACTTATCCTGATAGCAAGAGGGAAATAGCATTTTTTATGGTGCTATCGTATGCCAGTTCTATTGTTTTCCGGTGACAGCAGGACATTCTGCTGTTTTTCTTCCTGTGCGACCCAACCGAGCCCTTAGACACACCTCTAAGGGCTCTATTACAGCAATCAACCTCCAGGAGCTTCCCAGCCGCCCCCCATCAATCAAAAAAGGGGCCTGCCGCCAAGCGACCCGCCCCTTGTAAATTCTGAGAACCGATATTCAGTTTTTCGAGATCCGATCAGATCCTCTCGGTGTACTTCTTGTAGATAAATCCGTAGCAGGTGCCTCCTTCGGGATGATAGCAAAGAAGTCTGTACCACTCGCCGTCTGTCGTAATGCCGTTGATCTTAAGCTTGTGGCCATACTCATATGTCTTAAGGACCTTGCCGTTGGGAGCCAGTCTGCATTTAAGACCGCTGCGGGCAGTTGTTCTTACCCAGTAAGGACCTACGTCTCTGACGCCTACGGAAGCAGCTCCTACGCCGCCGGATACCTCGTCAAGCATTGACTCATCAAGTTTCATATCTTTGATCTCATTGTTCTCGCTCATTTTTAATACCTCTCATTTTGTAATTTGTTTAGTTTGTTTATTTCTGAAGCCGTTTTCTGACCGGCTTCCAGTTTCGTATTTTTGTTACCTGTCTATATATACGCAGGTTTCCGGATTATCCACACGAATTTTTTAAAAAAACAAAAAAACTTTCAAGCATCACTATTCAGACTAAATCCCCGCTTATTCGCTCACTCACAGATCATGCTCCGCGCGGTTGTCACATATCGAGAAATACCACATGCCCGTCGTCGATGTGATAGATGGCTCCGATCACCGCGGGGTCGTTCCCATGGCGCAGGTGATCGATATCCAGCGCATGGCTGATCTGCCTGATGCTGTGTTCCACATTCAGGCACGAAGCGCGGTAAGGATCGGTCTCCTCTCCGATCGCCAGCTGAATCTCGTCCGTGATGTATTTGATAAAGCCGGACGGTTCATGGTGGATCGCCGCTTCTACTGCCCCGCATCCGGTGTGTCCCATAACCACCACAAGGTTGGATCCCAGATGCTCCACTGCGTACTCGATGCTGCCCAGCTGATGGTCGTCGATCACATTGCCGGCCAGGCGGATCGTGAACAGTTCGCCGATCCCTGCCGAGAAGATGCTCTCCGGTATCACCCGGGAATCCGAACACGCTATGACAATGGCATAAGGCTGCTGTCCATTCTCATAAGTTCTGAGCCGGGCCGCCGGAGAGATGTCCCCGCTTCCGGTATTCTCAGTGAGGTACTTCTTGTTTCCTTCTTCCAGTTTTTTAATAGCTTCTTTTGCTGAAATCATGGTGTCCCCCCATTTTTCTTGTGAATCTGACTGCTGACAGTACTTTCTGTCGTGCAGATCTCATCTTAATCTTGCGTTTTCCCTCTCATCATTATATTGTACATTAATGAACCGGATTAATCACCTCTCCGGACCCAAAACAATCACAGCAAGGAGAAATTCATGAAACTGATCGATAGAACCGTTGCTGATTTTACACAGGAACTTGCTTCCCCCGCGCCTGTACCGGGTGGCGGCGGTGCCAGCGCACTGGCTGCAGCGATTGGCATCTCCCTCGGAGACATGGTCGGCGAGCTGACTGTCGGCAAGAAGAGATACGCCGACGTCGAAGAAGATATCAGGGGGCTGATGGAGCGCTCCCAGGCGCTTCGCCTTCGTTTTCTGGAGCTCGTGGACGCGGATGCTGAGGCTTTCGCACCCCTCGCCAAGGCTTACGGGATTCCCAAGGATGACCCGAACAGAGCTGAGATCATGGAAAATGCACTGAAGACGGCCTGCAGCGTGCCCATGGACATCATGCGCGCCTGCGCTGAAGCCCTCGACATCATCGAGGAGTTCGCCGCGAAGGGCTCTAAGATTGCCATCTCCGACGCGGGCTGCGGCGCGATCCTCTGCAAGGCTGCTATGCAGGCGGCCTCCCTCAATGTTTTCATCAACACGAAGTCCATGAAGGACCGGACCTGCGCTGAGGCGCTCGAAGAGGAGGCGCACGCTCTTTTGGCAAAATATACCGAGCTCGGAGACGCTGTATTTAATAAGGTAACTGACAGGATCCGCGGCTGACGAATAGCCGTATAGAAAGGAAAAAAATGGCCAGAATACTTAGAGGCAAAGAAGTCGCTGACGCCCTCACCGCTCAGATGAAACAGGACGTTGAACAGCTCAGGGCAGCCGGCACAGTCCCGACGCTCTGCATCTTCCGCGTGGGAGAAAGGCCTGACGACCTCTCCTACGAGAGAGGCGCCGCGAAGCGCGCATCAATGGTCGGCGTAGAAGTGAAAAAAGTGGTCCTTCCTGCAGACGTCTCCCAGGAGGAGTTTGACAGCGAGTTCAGGAAGGTAAACGAGGACGACAGCATCCACGGCATCCTTCTCTTCCGCCCGCTGCCCAGGCATCTTGACAGCGAGAAAGCAAGGCAGATGCTGGATCCCGCCAAAGACATCGACGGATGCACGGACCTGTCCCTGGCCGGCGTCTTCACAAATACGAAGACAGGATTCCCGCCCTGCACCGCTCAGGCCGCGATGGAGATCCTTCATTATTTTAAGATCCCGATCAAGGGCAAAAAAGCAGCCGTCATCGGCCGCTCCCTGGTCGTCGGGCGCCCTGTCGCCATGATGCTGATGCATGAGAACGCGACAGTGGTCAACTGCCACACCCGCACGGTCGACGTCCCCTCCATCACAAGAGAGGCGGACATCCTGATCACAGCTTCGGGACAGCTTCACAGCGTCACGAAGGAATACACGAACCCTGACCAGGTCGTCATCGATGTGGGCATCAACTGGGATGAGAAGAAGGGCGGCATTTCAGGCGACGTCGATTTTGAAGATGTGGAGCCTAATGTCGCGGCGATCACCCCCGTCCCGGGAGGCGTAGGCGGCGTTACCACCTGCGTGCTCATCGGACATGTAATTGAATCTGCAAAAAGGAGGCATTCATGAATTCACCTGCGGAAATCCTTCAGATCTGGATCGGCAACAGTGTCAAAAAAGCGACTCTCCCGACCTTTAAAATGATCCTTCTGGGCATTGCGGCCGGCATCTATATCGGTTTCGGCTGCCACGGCTTTCTTCTGTCCACGGCAGCTGCTGAGACAGTTTTCGAAGCCGGTATTGCCAAACTGGTCGGTTCCGCGCTCTTCCCTCTCGGACTGATGCTGGTCGTCCTGTGCGGCGGAGAGCTCTTCACCGGCAACAACCTGCTGACCCTCGGCATCCTGGATAAGAAGATCACACCGGCGCAGCTGCTTAAGAGCTGGATCGTGGTATATTTTGCCAACTTTGCGGGCAGCCTCTTTCTGGCAGTCCTTCTCGCACACAGCGGCCTCTACACCGGTGCGGCGGGCGAGCGGGCGATCGCGGTAGCAGCTTCCAAAG